>JANMIS010000210.1:0-5363 GCA_031375925.1 Synechococcales cyanobacterium OTE_70_concoct_197_sub | reverse complement strand
CTGCGCGGGTGAGCCTTGCCAGTTTGCTTTGCTAACGACTGGCGAGCCGCCCCCAACCCCCAGTTCTGGCGGCTTCGGAGTTTTGTTGACGTAGACTGCCAATACAATCTGTCCCCAGGTTTCGTCAGGTACGCCTAGGACGCAGACATCTTCGACGAGTCCTGTGGCTCGGATGAGGGCTTCGACTTCGCTGGGGTAGATGTTTTCGCCGCCTGTGATGATTTTGTCGCTGGTGCGTCCGAGGATGTGGAGGTCGCCGTGATCGTCGAGGTAGCCCCGATCGTCTGTCAGGAATGGTCCGGTTTGGAGATTGGGGGGATAGTAGGTGAGCATTTGGGATTTGGATTGGATTTGGATTGGATTTTGGGAGGGAAGAATTTTGATATGGGGGAGGGGCTTTCCTGCGCTGCTGTTGCCGGAAAGGAATTCTTTGGGAAGGAGGGTGCTGATTTGGGAGGCCATTTCGGTCATGCCGTAGGTGAGGGCGATCGGAAGCTGCTTTTCTCGGGCGATCGATAGCAGGCTTTCCCAGGCTGGTGCGCCGCCCAGTAGTATGGTTTTGAATTGCTGGAGTTTGGGTTGATGAATGAGTCGCTGCAATTGCGTGGGAACAAGGGAGATGAAGAAGTCTTCGATCGCAACACTGGGAAAGTTGCCTTTTTCGAGTTCTTTCCAATCCCAGACTATGAATTGGCCTTGGGTTAAGTGCGATCGGAAATATTGCATAAAGCCACTCACATGATGCAAAGGTAAAGTGCAAAATGAATGGATTTGATCCAGTTTAAAATGCTGTTGCATTCCTTGGACTGAGGCGCTGAGGGTTTCCCAAGTGTGGACTGCAAATTTTAATTGTCCTGAGGTTCCACCTGTGGGAATACAAATGCGGGTGGTTGATTTAATTGGATTCAAATCATAGGGTGCAATAAGTGAATCATCGTAGGTTTCAATGAGTTCGGCAAATCGATCGCACTCCAATTTCCCCCAGTCTGGATTCCCAAAAAACACGGGTCGATTTTCGACGATCGCTCGCCAAAATTGCACCAAAAAATTACCATGCTCTTTTTCTGAAATCCCGATCGCATCTCCCAAATTTGGATCAAAAAAACGATCGGTGCCATAGCCTAAAGCTCGGTGAGTTCCCAGTTCCTGCGCTAGTTTCAATCCCGAATCTCGTCCGATCGGGGTTTCAAAAACAGATGAAAAAACCAAATCTAAATCTCGCGTCTTGCAAAATTCTTTGAGTTGTGATGGTGCGCCTGAAATTGCGGGTTTAACAACAAAGATCCCTCGCCAGCCTTTGTTGTAGCAATCTTCAAGCTGTGAATAAGTTGCGATCGATTCGTCCAGGGCGATCGGAGTTTTGTAATCTTGACTGAGTTGCAACATTGAATCGAAATCTTGAATACCTAGCGGTTGTTCTAAATATTCAATGTTTGGATTCAAGTCACATAGATCTAGCCATTGTTGTGCTTGAGATAGACTCAATCCAGCATTTGCATCCAAGCGGATTTTTGTATCCTCTGGAAGTACGTCACAAAGCTGTTGAAAAATTTGTAGTTCGGATTCAATATTTGCAACGCCGATTTTCCATTTAAATGTGCGAGAACCTGTTGCATAAAGTGCTTTCCAATCTTCGATCGCTTGAGATCCGGCAGGAAGAAGTGCGGCGATCGATTTAGATTCTGGCGAACCGCCCCCCAGCCCCCAATTCTGGGGGAGCCGAGCCGATTCAAAGGCAAATTGGCAGCAGGGTAAGTGGTTTGGAATGATCAGGTTTTCGTCAAACTCAGAACCTAACGATCGGCACCATTCGATCGCTTCCTCGAAAGTCTCCGATCCAAACCACGGTAAGGGCGCGATTTCTCCCAGACGCAATATCCCGTTTTCATTTGTTACGGCTATTAATATCCCTTCGCGGACTGACCAGTTTCCATGGGCTGTTACGAGAGGTTTTGCAAACGATCGGGCATAGGTTTGAAATGCAAACTTCAGCATTCTACTCTTCTTTCCAAAGCTGCGGCTGCTGAAACTGATGCACATCAACAATCACATCCGCCCAGCCCTGCGCTAACGACTCCCAAATCCGATCGCCCTTCTCCTTAGTCGCCACCGTCGCATCACCAATCACACCGCTCTTACTAATATCTCTTGTCACCCAAGGAATCGATAAATTTCGCTCTAGCGTTAGCAAACTATCTTCGGGCAAGCCGTGGGGATATTCACAAACCAAACGATCGTTCCTGACCTGATCCGGCAAAATCGCCATCATTAAACTCGTCTCGGCATCCCCTGCATGAATGCCTAACTGTCCTTCTTTTTCAGTCATTAATTGCTTAGTGATGTGGGGAACACGCCAAGTAAAAAAAGGAAACACTTCAAAGTCTTCAAATTTCACATGCAAATCCCGCGCCACAATGTCGATAATCTGCGGCTGTCCGCCATGGGAATTCATCAGTATCCATTTCCGGAAACCTGCGCGGTACAGGCTTTCTCCCGTTTCCATCAGCACTCGAATCATCGTCTCAGCCGAAATCGAAATCGTTCCAGGGAAATGCCAATGCTCATTGGATTTACCGTAATAAATCGATGGCATCGCGAATGCTGGAATAGTAGAATCCAAACGCTCTAAAGCTTTACCAATGACCGCTAAACCGATCGCAGCATCTACCGCGATCGGCAGATGTGGACCATGCTGTTCTATTGCACCGACAGGTTGAATAATCACAACTCGCGACTTATCTGGCATATCGCGAATGTCGGTCCAGGTAAGGTAGGGAAAAAACCGATCGGGTGGAATGAAATTATGAATCATGGGGTAACTCTAAAAATGGTAGACCTAAAAATGGCAATATCACAATCCCAATTTCTCCAAAACCGATCGCGTCGAAACCAAATGCCGATCGAGTCCCAACGCATCAGGACTCACGCCCAGCGCCAACGCCACAAGCTGAGGCAAATGCAAAATTGGCAATTGTAACTTTTGACCAATTACCTTTTCAATTTCAGCTTGACGAGAATCCAACTGCATATGACACAACGGACAAGGCGTGACAATACAATCGGCTCCCGCTACGATCGCCGACTGAAGATGGCCCCCAGCCATACTAAAAGACTGATCCGTCGCATAGCTCGACAGCGGCCAGCCACAGCACTGCGTCCGCCCGTCATACATCACAACCTCCGCCCCCACTGCTTTAAAAACATTCTCCATCGACTGCGGATTCACCGGATCATCAATGCCATTCTTCTGCGATCGAAGCAAGTAGCAGCCATAAAACGCCGCGCATTTCAATCCTGATAATTTCTTTGTTACCTGACGTTCGATCGCCTCCAGCCCATAATCCCCTATCAACGCCCACAAAATATGTTTGACATCGGTACTGCCTTGATAGGGCGAACAGCTCTGCTGAGTTAAAAAGCCATTCACCTGATCAAAATATTTAGGGTCGTCAGTTTTGGCCTTTTTCAATCGATCGTCCACATGGCCAATCACGCCCTGACAAGTGCTGCAATGGGTGAGCAGCGGTAACCCCAACTGCTCCGCTAATGCAATATTTCGCGCATTCACCGTGTCTTCTAAAAGCTGTGAATCTTCCTTAAACGTGCCCGACCCGCAGCAGGATGCTTTTTTAAGTTCCACTAGCTCTATTCCAAGCGCTTTAGTTAATGCCTTTGTGGACTGGTCCAATTCTCGGCAGGCTCCTTGGGCCACGCAGCCAGGGAAATAGGCATACTGAAGCGGGATGGAACGGGCGATCGGCTTGGTAATCGGCGTGGTAGTCATAGCATTGCTCAATCTGGAGAATCAGAATCGGAAGATTCATCTTCAATGGTAGGCTAGACGAGCGAATTTTCGACGCATACATGCTTAGCCTATTCATTTTTTGCTAATGTCCTCCTCTCCCTTGGGTCTCGCCATTCACACCACCAGTCCTGACCTGGGATTAGCCCTAGGCCGAAGGTCTGAAGTGCCGATCGTTCAGGTGTGGGACCTTGGCCGAGATCTCTCTGCTGCAATGCATCTAAAGCTTGCAGAATTCATGAAAGAAGTTCCTTGGACCGCTCTGGACTTTATTGCAGTAGCTCACGGGCCTGGAAGCTTCACCGGGACTCGCATGGGCGTCGTGACTGCTCGGACCTTGGCCCAACAGTTAAAAATTCCCTTATTTGGTATTTCCAGCTTGGCTGCGATCGCCGCGAATCAGTCTGAGCCTTGGGTGGCGATGCAACTTCCAGCGCAGCGAGGGGAGTTCCATGTGGGCGTTTATCGAAAGGGCGATCGGTTGCCATCGATGCCAGCCGAAACGCAGGACCTCCCTACGGATCAGGTGATGCTGCCGGAACAATGGGCCGATTATCGATCGAAATTTCCAACGCTAGCCCCAGTTTTAGAAGCCCCGCCTCACCAGGGAATCTGGGTAGAGCAAGTGCTTCAACTGGCTCACGATGCGTTTTTATCTGGGGATCGTTCCCATTGGGCCACGACAGTGCCAACCTATGGCCAACACCCGGTTCAATAGAAGACGCCGTTGATCGCGTTTATCGCTTTACCGATCGCAAAGCTCGACTCAAGTGACAGATGCCATTAATTTCTACAGCAGCAGCACCTTCCAATTGGAGAATCAAGTCCACCATTGGATGGATCAAGGGATGAATCCAGTCGTCTGGGATTCCTAGTTGAGAGAAAATGACCACCACTTGACCCCGCTGCGAGATCGTCAACACCTCCGCCGTAAGCGGCCCAAGCTGCTCTGCCAAAAGCTCTGTTACCCGTTTTGAGAGACCTGCATGGTCATAGTTGCCATCTAAACCAATACGCTCTGGGGGAATCTTTCTACGTTCAATGGCAGAAAGACCCGAAGCGACCCGACGAAGCGAAGGAGAAAAAGAAAAATCATGAAGACCCTGTAGATGCACGCTAAATTCCATATTCCTAAGTTTTATCTAAGGCTTGAAAATATCGAAATTCATACCATCTTTATTAAATCGATCCCCGATTTATCCCACCATCCTCCCAAAGATAGAAGAGATTAATTCTCCGATCGACTAGCACAGTGTGAATCTTATGAAGAGAATCAGTCAGACTATTTCATTTAATAAAAATTTTCATCACTGAACTCACAAAAAAAACGCCGACAAGTCATCAGCGCTTTAAATCCATTTAAATTTTCAAAATTAATTAGAGGATCCACCTAGTGTGGTCTTCACTTCGGTGCTAGTCTTCATGATCCTCAAAGGGGTCATTTAATTCTTTAGCAGGGGGGCCAAACGCCGTATAGATAGAAAAACCTGCCAGACCGACGAGGGCTGCACAGATAGAAATGTTAAGAGCCATTGCGGGTTCCATAGTCATTCTCGGATTA
>JANMIS010000179.1:0-1315 GCA_031375925.1 Synechococcales cyanobacterium OTE_70_concoct_197_sub | reverse complement strand
GTCTATCGTAAGTTAGGTATTCCTACGGATTTGTTTACGCCCGTCTTTGCTATTTCTCGTACGGCTGGCTGGCTAGCCCACTGGCGAGAGCAGTTGGCGGAGAACCGCATCTTCCGTCCCACGCAGATCTATACCGGACTGCACGGTGCAGAGTACACGCCAATCGACGATCGTGAAACTTCATCTGAGGAATCTTAATCTAATCTAATTAATGGGTGTCACCCCTCTTCACGGAAAATAGTTGTTTTGAGATGATACTAATGTGACGATTTTCAGGAACTCCAGCCCTCAGAAGAAATTCTGGGGGTTTATTTTTGGTTGGAAAGTAGGTCTTTCAAGGCCATTGGCTCAAATCAATTCTAAGCAATGGGAAAAATCTTTGGACTCAGCCGACGGTGAAATGCGTCTAGGCCCCAAGAGAAAGATATACTATAGGAGTTGAGGCGGATTGTTCGAGTCCTGGATTCGAGTCGCTAGATCTGGAATTGCGAGTGAGTCACGATGAGTCAAGGCATTGATTTACAGGGAACTTTTATTGAGTCCTTGCAGGGACTAGGTCTTCCCGCTGGGGCTGCAAAGGCTGTCTGGATGCCACTTCCGATGCTGATTGTCCTGATCGGCTCGACGGTTGCGGTATTGATCGCAGTCTGGATGGAACGGAAGGTTTCGGCGGCGGCGCAGCAGCGGATTGGGCCTGAATATATTGGACCTCTGGGGATATTAGCTCCGTTGGCAGACGGTCTTAAATTAGTCTTCAAGGAAGATATCGTTCCAGCGAAGGCAGATTCTTTACTATTTACCCTCGGTCCGATGATCGTTGTGGTTCCGGTGTTTCTGTCTTTTCTCATCGTTCCCTTCGGTCAAAACCTTTTGATCAGCGATGTGGGAATGGGCATTTTTCTATGGATTGCCCTTTCGAGTGTGGTGCCGATCGGACTTCTCATGTCAGGTTACGCCTCAAATAACAAGTATTCGCTGCTGGGTGGACTGCGGGCTACCGCACAATCGCTAGCCTACGAAATTCCGCTGGCGCTGGCGGTGATGGCGATCGCCATGATGTCTAACTCTCTCAGTACCGTTGATATTGTTCAGCAGCAAGCAGGCTACGGTCTCTTAGGTTGGAACATTTGGCGGCAGCCCGTGGGGTTTGTCGTGTTTTTGATCGCAGCTTTGGCTGAATGCGAACGAACGCCCTTTGACTTGCCTGAAGCCGAAGAAGAACTCGTTGCAGGCTACCAGACTGAGTATGCCGGGATGAAGTTTGCCCTCTTTTATCTGGGTTCTTACGTCAACTTAACCCTTTCAGCGCTGTTGG
>JANMIS010000173.1:0-3596 GCA_031375925.1 Synechococcales cyanobacterium OTE_70_concoct_197_sub | reverse complement strand
CACACTCACCAACTGCCGAAACAAATCCCGTTCCGCCGAGGCTAAAAACCCGAACAGCGTGATCTGGTCTTCGCGCGCGCTGAGATGGGTAAACACTTGAACTGTTTCTCCGAAGGGAGGAAGCTGTTGCCAATGTCGGCTTGTGATTTGTACGTCATAGCCAAGACCACTGACTTCAACCGTAATTACCACACGGTTATTAGACGATTTTTGGCTGTAGATGAGGCTGCCTTTGAGATAACTCAGCATATCGATCGTTGGGGGGCTTTAGCAGAGTGGAGGTTCAGTGTGGGTTCGCTATGCCTTGCTTTAGGGCATCTTGAACACATTACACGAGTTGGGGCTGTTTCAAGTCAGGGGAAAGGATGAGTCACGATGATCAGCATTTGCCGCATTCGCAGCCACTAGAGTCGTATTTAGATCATCAAAGATTGCCCCATGCTTTGAACTTGTCCCAAGTTTCATCGGAGCCTCCGATCGCAGATCGATCGATCCATCCCGGCTCACAGTTAAAAGATTTACCGCTTTATTATTTTACCCTTGACCTCAGCGTCGTTGACTGTCAAGGCTTTACAGGCCAAGCTCTGGCTGCGGCTTTCCAAGCTTCACCCCATATTCCAGCAGTTGTCTTAGTTGCGAGTAATCCTGGGAAGCATTCTCAGCGGCTAGTGGGGGTTATTGTCCGATCGGTGTTTTTTGAATGGATGTTGGATGGAAATGGTTGCCCTTCGCCGTTTTTGCAGCAGCCTCTGCGGGCTTTTCTGAACTATCTTCGTACTCCTGTATTGAGACTGACGGGTGAGATGACTATTTTGGTTTCGGCTCAACGTGCTTTGCAGCGTAATTCAAAGTCTTTGGGAGATCCAGTTTTGGTCGAATTAGAATCGGGACAATACGGCATATTGGATTTCCATACTTTAAATATTGCCTATTGGCAAATCCGAGGTATTGAGACTCAAATAACCTACGAGCGGATGCAGCTACAAATGATTCGCAATGACAAGATGGCGAGTTTAGGTCGATTGGTTAATGGGGTATCCCATGAGATTTTGGACCCAGTGAGTTTTATTTGGGGAAATTTGAGTCATCTTTCTAATTATGTTAAAGATGTCATGCAAGTGCTCGATCGCTACGAAGTAGAGCTACCTGAGCCTTCTGAAACCATGGTGGCTCTGCGATCGGATCTAGAAATTGAATACCTGCGTGAAGATATTCCCCGGACCTTGCAAAGTATTAAAACCGGGGCCGATCGCCTCACAAAACTAGCTTCAAGCCTACAGAATTTTTGTCATATTGATGAGGTTTATCCTAAGGCAACGAATATGCATGACTGTCTAGACAGTGTGCTGTTGCTATTAAAAAGTCATTTAAAAGGAGACATTCAAATAGAGAAGTCCTACGGCGCTTTACCGACGGTGCCTTGCTTCGTGGGACAGGTAACACAAGTCTTTTTGAATGTTTTGAGTTATTTGGTGCGTCAGGTGTTGGTGCAGTCGGTCATGGATCGGGTGTTGGAGGATTTGCCGTTGCCCTATGGTGACCCAGATTACGGCATGGGCGATAGTCCTGCAACTGTGCGGCCTCAGTTATATTTGATGACAGAAGTTTGTTCAATCGATGCCAGTGGAATGCGCTGGGCTTCTATTCGTATGGGCTGTAATGGCGAACCGATTTCAGTCATTGAGCAGCAGCAATTGATGCAGGATTTCACCCATGATAATCCTGCTACTCGGGAGTCGAGCCTGATTGTGGCCTATCGCATGGTGACAATCAGGCACAAGGGGATGATGAAAATTCGCAGTGCTAATAATCCGATCGATCATCTAGATCCAGGCATCAGTACTGAATTTGAGGTGTTGATTCCGATCGGTTAGTCTATCCAAACTAACCATTCAAACTAACGAGCCAAACTAATGATGTGAATAGTTTGAGTCATTTAGAGATAAGACAGAACAAGTTGGAAAAACCCAAGAATATCAGGTAAGTCACTTGCTAGGAATAATATATCTGGATTAATGATGAGTTCTTGTTGCTTTAGTTTAAGAAATTGCCAACGATCGCCTGTGGTCACACAGCCGTAGATGGACTCGATCGGCTGCTGTTTTCGCTGATTAAAGATTTGAGCACCAACCATTTGGGCAACACATTGACCTAATCCAATATCAATATCTTGTTTTTTGGCTTCAACAAGCGTAAAGATTGGTGCATTAATCAAACGGGTTGGCTGTCCCTTACTCAAAATGAAATCACATTCCCCATTAAAACCCTTGTCACGATCGACCTCAAAGTTTTTTCCTGAAAAGACCGTGAATAGTTCATGATTCCTCCGCTCAATTTCTAATAAAATAGGAACGACAATAAATTCCGATCGAGCTTTCTCTGTCCCAGAAAACAATCCAAGCGTTGTACTTCTTGACAATGTTTCCTGCAACCATTCTGTTGGAGCAATGGGTTCAATCATTTCAAAAATCGCCGTATCTTGAACCCGTAAGTTTTCCTGCTCGACGATCGCTTCTAGGGTAAAGTCTCCGTACGCCATAGGTTAGGACCTTTAGTTTTTTTGAATCTGTGCAAGGATCTGAGTCAGAAAGCCCAAAATATCATTCAATTCCGTATAAAAATACCGTTTTGAATTAAGTGTTAGAGTCTGATTTTCAAGTTTCAAAAACAGCCAGTTATCTCCTGTTGTTACGCAACCATAAAGAATAGGAATGATTTTGTTCTTCTTTTGATTGAATAGTCGGGCACCAACAAGCTGTGCCGCACATTGTCCTAACCCAAGATCTAAATCCTGTTTTTTGGCTTCAACAATAGTAAATACAGGTGCGTGCAGGCTATAGGATGTCTCGCCTCGGCTCAATAAGAAATCACATTCTCCATTTAAGCCGAGCGATCGGTCCGCCTCTAAATTACGCCCAGAATAAATCGCAAACGGTTCGGCACTTCCGCGACGCAGTTCTAGCAAGATCGGGGTCACAATAAACTCCGATCGCGCCTTCTCTGTTCCAGCCCGCAGTGCATAATCCTCGCCGATCGCTAACGACTCCTTCAGCCAAGCACTGGGAGAGACCGGAACGATCGTCTCAAAAATTGGCGCAGTCACTTCTTCCAACTCAAACTGGGTCAGAACGGAATCGAGTGTGAAGTCACTGTATGCCATAGAATTTGACCTCCTGGGTTACACCTGGTTTGCCGATCGGACTTGCGCTTGCAATTGGGTTTTTAGCGATTCAACGGGGATATGATTGATTACTTCCGTGGCAAAGGCATAGGTCAATAGCTTTCGCGCCGAATCAGAATCAATCCCGCGACTTTGCAGATAAAATACTGCATCATCTTCCAATTGACTCACCGTTGCCCCGTGAGCACATTTCACATTGTCCGCCACGATTTCTAGCTGCGGTTTGGTGTCGATGCGGGCTTTGGGCGAAAGCAGCAAATTACGACTCAGTTGTGCAGCATCGGTGTGTTGGGCGAGTTTGGGTACACAGATGCGACCGTTAAATACTGCATGGGCTTTGTCATCAGCGATGCATTTGTTCACTTGCTTGGCGGTGCAGTGGGGTTTGCTGAAAGCGATGAGGCTGTGGGTGTCG
>JANMIS010000163.1:0-2567 GCA_031375925.1 Synechococcales cyanobacterium OTE_70_concoct_197_sub | reverse complement strand
AGCGCAGGCTCCGTTCACGCTTTCGGACTTGTAAGTTGTGGCCCAGACATTGTTTCTGCCATTGCGGTTCAAATATTTGACAGAAATCGTCGACGGAACAGAAGAGTTCTTCTAGACTAGGCATAAGGCAATCCAGATTTTTGGTTGGTTGGTACCTCCAGACTATCTGTTTTGCCCCCTTTTTTCTTCTCTCCTTAACCCGAACTCACGTTAAGCTAGATGAAAATATTGGTCAGCGCGGTCGGGGTTTGCTGATTGAAGCAGGGCATGATGTTTCGACCGTGTTGGAACAAAACATGACTTCAGCCCCTGATCCAGTGGTGATTGAAGTTTGTCGCCAAGAAGAACGGGGGTTGGTCACTCTGGATTTAGATTTCAGTAATCCGATTCGATTTAATCCGTCATTGTACAGCGGCATTGCGGTATTGCGATTGCCAAGGCGAACAGCACCACAGGATTTGATTGATGCGATCGTGACCCTTATCAATGCTCTTAAAACAGAGGATATTAATGGGAAACTTTGGATTATTCAGCGGGGGCAGATCCGAATTTATCAGCAAGATGAGTGATTTATGTTTTAGTTAGTGGCAGAGTTTACGACGAATACGATCGCCCAGGGGGATACGCGCAGTACAGGTTTACGGTTTATCTGTCAAAATGGGGGAGTCATCTACAATGCAACTCGGCGATACAAGTGGCCGGGGTTAGCGGCAGTGGTGGTGAGTGTGGTTCATATTTTTAAGACTTCACCGGAGGGCTAAAATGATCTAGATTAGGGGCGTCGAGAGTATAGTCACCATAATGGTGGGAGGTTCGCTTTGCCAGAGGTACGACCTTGGACAGTAGAAGTCTATTCCAATGAGTCGGGAAGACAGCCTTTTTAAGATTGGATTGATACGCTCAAAGATCAGCAAGGTGCTGAAAAAATCCTGCTCCGGATTCGACGTATTCAACTTGGGAATCTAGGCGATCATAAATTCATCGCTGATGGGGTCTTTGAGTTGCGAATTTCATTTGGTCCGGGTTACAGAGTTTATTTTGCACGGGTCGAGGATCGGATCATCTTGCTCTTGTGTGGCGGTGATAAAAGTTCCCAAGATAAGGATATTCAGCAAGCCTTGAAGTACTGGAAAGATTATGGAGAGCAAGATCATGCCTAAGAGTGTTCCCTTTGAAGCTGTTTTAAATAGTTATCTGAAGACCCCGGAACGAGCTATGTCCTACCTCAAAAGTGCCTTTGAGGAAGACGATCCTGAATTATTTCAAGCTGCACTACAAGATGTCATTAAGGTTCAGGGAAAATCTTTAATTTCTCTGCCACCGTTACCGAAGCTAATTGAAAGCCTTCAACGCCACGGGGTCAGTGAGGATGTTATTAGTGCAGTTGTTGCTGACATGAGTGATTCGGCTAATGTTGCGTAATTACTCATTCGAGGCATGTTTTAAAATAGGGAGGACATGATGCTTAGTCTAGAGCAGTTACAGCAGGATATTCAATTATTGCCGGAGGAAGCCCAAACACTTCTAGCCGACTTGGTTGAAGTTTTGAAGAAACGATATGTGACGGCTTCGCCAGAGTCCTTGATTACAAAAATGATCCGCAAAACACCAGGATTAGCAGGTGGCTGTGCTTGTATTCGGAATACTAGAATTGCAGTTTGGACTTTGATTTCTTTAATGAATCAGGGTGCCGATGATCAGGAACTACTACGAAATTTTCCTGGATTGAATCTCCTCGATTTGGAGGTAGCGCGATCGTACTATGCAAGTTCAAAAGAAGAGATTGATGCAGAAATTGAGTCAAATCATCGGGAGGATGGCTGGGATGCTTAAATTGTACAAACCTCAAATTCTCCTAGACGGTAAACCTGTCGAAAAAATCACGGCGTTCCTATTCCCAAAAGGCGGAAACGAAAATCCTAAAACACTTTTGGCGAACGCTGGGAAGAGTTTTGTGGGTAGTTATGTTCTTGGCATGGGATTCACGTTTGATGACACGAATGAGAATGCTACACCGATCGCAACCATGCACGAGTTGATCGCCAAAAATCCTAAAAATCAAGATTGCATTTTTCCCTACATCGGCGGCGAAGAAGTCAACAGCAGCCCGACCCATAGCCATCATCGGTATGTGATTAATTTTGGTGAGATGAGCGAAGATGAGGCGAGAGAGTATGAGGATTTGATGGCGATCGTTGAGACGAAAGTTAAACCAGAGCGGATGATAGTTAAAGACAAAGGAGCAAAAGAAAAGTGGTGGCAGTTTATTCGCACAAGAGGTGAACTTCAGAAAGCGATCGAAAGTTGCGATCGGGTTTTAGTTGTTGCTCGTGTTGGTCAGCACGGTTCATTTACGTTTCTGCCAACTGAAATGGTCTACTCTGAGCAGCTTATCGCAATTGCAATTCCAACCGACTCCGCTTTTTGTACTCTGCAATCCCGTATCCATGAAATCTGGGCAAGATTTTTCGGCTCATCCCTAGAGGATCGGCTTCGCTATACGCCCTCCGACTGCTTTGAAACCTTCCCTTTCCCAGAAAAGTGGGAAAACGACGAAGCTCTTGAAA
>JANMIS010000122.1:0-2553 GCA_031375925.1 Synechococcales cyanobacterium OTE_70_concoct_197_sub | reverse complement strand
GAGACTTTAGTTGTCATAGGCCATGTATCACAAACTTTTAGGTTTCACCATGCTAAGAGGGTGGTTGCATATACGAGGAATGATCCACCGCATCCATATAAATAAGATCTAATACATGCGGGGGTGGATCATTTTGAACTTTGATCGGTTGTTGACGGAGACCAGGACACGGCGTGCCATGTCCCTACGGGGTGGATCATTTTTTAAATCAATTCTTCGAGGGCTGCGGCGATGACTCGATGGTCGGGGTCTTGGCGGAGTTGTTGGAGTTTGGCACTGGCGCGGGGGTGGTCGAAGTGGCGGAGGGCTAGGGCGACTTGGCGACGTTTGCGCCAGTCGTCTTCGGTGGCGATTTCGAGGAGGCGTTCCATGACGGTGTGCTTTTGGGGACTGTCGTGGAGGCTGCCCATGGCATCGATGCAGGCTTCTTGGACGGGCCGATCGTCGCCGTTTAAGCCTTCGAGACAGATTTCGAGAAGTTCGATCGGGCTGTCCATTTCGGTGATGGCGGCGAGGATGCTACGCCGGAGGAGCCAGTGGTCGTCTTGGATGAAGGCGGTGACTAGGTGGGAAAGAGAGACTCGACCGAAAAGAGAAAGAGAGTTTGAGGCTTCGGCGCGGACGCTGGGGGTGTCGTCGAATTTCATCATTTCGAGGAGGGCTTGGAAGCTACGATCGGTCTGGTGCTTGGCGAGGGCCATGGCGATGAAGGTGCGCACGAGGAATTCACGATCGCTGAGTTGGTCGAGCAATATTGGAACTGCTACATCAGACGGATAATGATGAAGGGCTTGAACGGCTTTTAGGCGAGGTTGAAAATCTGCTTGCTGCAAGTTTTCTTGGATTTCGTTGAGTTCCATAGTTTGTCGCTCTGCCTGTAGATGTCGTCGTGATTCATTATTTCCATAATGTCGCAGTTTTCTAGTCGTGCCATAGACCCTGCCCAAACTGATGCGCTGTTGGAGGTTGTAACGCAGCAGATTACTTTGCTGACGTTTGATGAGGAAGATGAGGAGATGTTGGGGCGGTTGGTGGGCTGTCTGGCGGATCCGAGAGAGGGGGCGCAGATGGCGTTGGTGAGTACGTTTGGGGAGATTGGTGAGGCGGCGACGGGGATTTTGGTGGCGGGGTTGCTGGGACATCCGATCGCATTAGCTCGGCGAGGTTGTGGTCGATCGTTAGCAAAAGTTCGGGATCCGGATGCGATTCCGGGATTGATTCAGGCGTTGTTAAAGGATTCGGATCCGAGGGTGAAGAGTGCTGTGGCGAGTGCGTTGGTGGCGATCGGTGAGCCTGCGGTTCCGGCATTGCTGGATGTGATTGCGAGTGAGGTGGGGATGACGGAGACGGGGTATGCGGCTTGGGCGTTGGCGCATATGAGTGATGAGGCTTTGCCTGCGTTTTATGGGGCGATCGATTCTCCGGTGGGGGCTGTGCGATGTGCGGTGGTGGCGGCGACTTGCGCGGTTTTGAAGGCGCATGGAGCGAGGGATGAACGGGCGATCGATTTGATTTTGGAAGCGTTGGGGGATTTGGATCCGATGGTGCGGACTGAGGCGGCGACGGCGATCGGGAATATTCCTTTGAAGGTGGACGTGGAGAAGCTTTTGGTGACGTTGGCGGACCCGGTGGAGGATGTGAGGCGGGCGGGGGCGATTGCGCTAGGGCGGTTGGGCGATCGGCGGGCGATCGAATTTTTGGAGCGGACGGCGGCGAGAGATGTTTCTAATTCGGTGCGGATTTTGGCGGCGTTGGCGATCGGGGCGATTGGGTAGTTGCGTAAGCCCAATCCCCCAAAGTCCCCCTTGGTAAGGGGGACTTTGAGATGTTGAGAATTAGTAGGCTAATTGAATAACGGAATATGTCAATTAGCCCATTAAGTACTGGGATAAAGGATGTTTTTTGACAGGTAATTCAGATGTTTTTTAAGCGACCACTTGAACAATTATCAGAAGAGAAAGAAGTGAAAGCCTTGCTCTAAGAGGGCTTCATTGATTACAAAAATAAAATATTGAAAGGCCGATTGAATATGAATGATTCCCTGTATGGTGTGGGAATACCCTACAGAAAAAGATCATATGAACTATCAAACTAAGATCACCTCAAAGGCATTAAGCGAGATTGAGAGTGCTTATCGATGGATGGCGGACAATCTGGGAACAGCCTTCGTTGAGCGGTGGTACGAAAATTTGACAGCAAAGATCGAATCTTTGGGGACGTTTCCAAATCGTTGTGCGATCGTTCAAGAAGCAGAAGGGTTTGACGTGATTGTTCGGCAGTTGAGGGTGGGAAAGTATCGGGTCTTGTTTTCAGTTGATGAAATGACAGTGAACATTCTTTCGGTGAGACATGTGAAACAACAAATGTTTCCAAATGAAAATGAGAATGAAGCGGATGAGGATTGACAAGAGATTCGATCGTCTACAATAAAGATTAAATTTGATGCAAATTTGATGCTTAATCTTACTCGCGACATAAATTCCCTCTCGAACTTCAAGCGTGAAACTCCGAAGTTCCTTGAGCAAATGAAGGAGACGAATTCGCCGATCGTCT
>JANMIS010001088.1:0-1746 GCA_031375925.1 Synechococcales cyanobacterium OTE_70_concoct_197_sub | reverse complement strand
GCTGGTAACGCAATGCACTTTAGTAGGCAGTCGGTCGTCATTGTCTTAATCCGTCGAATGGCAAACGACAAAGACCCAGAACGCGTTATGGGCATGACCACAAATGGATGCTGCAGACAGGAAGCCGGTCGGTGGCCTGATGCTTCGAATACGCGTTGACACCAACGCATAGGGGAGTATCCCGAGAATCAACAGCCAGGTCCACTGCATCCAATCATTGGGACCAAAGTACGAATTCGTAACATAGAAACGTTCGTATTGGTTTTCTGAAAAGAAGGGGGAAAGCGAAATGGCAAACGAAATAGGAATGCTCAGTAAAACGAGCAAAATCCAACTAATGCCTGGCGTTGCCGATTCCCGGAATGAATCGCGCAAGTTTTTGAAGTGAAACACTAGCGCGATAGGTGATATCGCGAAACATACATGCATGAACAATAACACTTTTTCGAAAGGATACGATATTGCGGTAGCGTAATTCGCAATCACGAGAGCCGACGTCGCGCTAAAGACGACCAGCGTCTGAACCGGAAAAGATATGGCGATTGATTGTTCCTCAATCGCTGGCGGTGTGTACGGATTGTCCATGAAGGGACAGTATACATGCGACCCGAATGATTGCCGAGCAATCCAGGCACGCCAAACTAGATTTCCTCTGCAACACATTTCGGCAAATGTCTTCGTAGTTCGTTCATCCCCAACCATGTTAATCCTGGATTGCACAGCTTGATGGCTCGCCATCTCCGCCAGCGCTTCGTTGGCTTTCTATGTAGGAGGGCGTTGGATGATTGCCCATGAATCGATCCGTCTATAGTTCTCAACCAGGCAATGAGTTTCGACGCGTCGAATCGCGAAAAGCTCGCAAGCTAAACATCATTCGATAGTAAAACGTTTACGTGTCGACGAACGGGGTCTTTTTCGAACGGCTGCGATTCCAACATCGTCCCAAAACCCTCCGGAAGGCAACCTTACCATTTCAATACAGAGCCTAGGGAGCGCTTGGAAATTGGAGGTTGCGATCAACTTTTGAATCTCTCGCGGTTTTGCGTAGTTGAAAAACCCGTCTGTGGCGACTACCAAAACGCCTGTGAGGGATGACGAAACGAAGCCGACTGGTTCTGCTCGTCCCGATCCCAGAAGGGGTTTTCGATTCTGTTGGACCGTCAGTTCCTTCATGTTGCCATCGTAAATCAATACAGCCCGACTGTCACCAACGCTTGCGCCAGCAAGACCGATGGAACGAATGTCCACAACAACGGCCGTCGTTTCCCCCACGCCGATTCTGCAATCGACTTGGCGCAGCAGAGATGCCCATTCGATCGCGGAATGGATGCTCAGATACTCGTTTTCAATCTCGCGAATCACAGCTAACGCGGCAGCTTCCCCGTCGCCGGTCCCGCCAGCGCCATCCGCCACAACGACAACGGTCCGAGATTCGGTTGTGAATACTGCTACCTGATCCTCGCACTTTTCTCGATATGCTTGGGTTGCACTGACGGTTTCGAACTGGCTCATGATGAAATTAAGTCCTATGTAACCGCTTGCGATTTAGTCCCCTAATTCGGCATATTTTAAGCTGCGCTGAGCGGTTTGGCACCATTGACTCTGATGTTGCTCCATAGCAATATGCCCCACGGGCTTGGTGCAGCCCTAAAGTGGATCGTCCGGTACAATATGTTGTCTAGCAAAAGGGATCACCCGCACGATCCGCTAAAATCAGCGTGAATTGAAAAAGAGACTATGCCAACC
>JANMIS010001060.1:0-2017 GCA_031375925.1 Synechococcales cyanobacterium OTE_70_concoct_197_sub | reverse complement strand
CTGAAGCAGGGCAACCGTCCCCGTCACATGGGGCGTGGCAAAGCTGGTGCCGCTGATGGTGGTGACTTGTCCGTTGAGCTTGCGTACGGTGACGCGGTAGCCGGGGGCCGCCAGGGAAACCGATCGTCTATCTCCCACATTGCTCTCTTGGCCTCGACTGCGGGCTAAGACGCTGGGGGCTGTGTCGCCGAGATTTGAAAAATCAATTTTGTTGTAAACATTGCCTTGACTCGGCCTGGAAAAAGCGATCGTCATGCCATTGAAGTGATCCGTGGGAATGGGAATGCCGCCCCGACCTTGGTTGCCGGCAATCACATACAGAGTGTCATGCGTGCGGGCTGACCAATCGATGCATTGCGTCAAGAGCGCATTGCCATCTAGCTGGGCATTAGGGCGCGGATCCTGCCGCAGCGATTCTCCAAAACTCAGATTAATCGCCCGGACATCATTGCCATTTTGCAGCGCAACAGTCTGAGCGGCGAGACAATCCTCACGCTGGGCACCTCGGGTCATGCCTCCGGCTGCGGCAGCATAAAGGCGGGCATTGGGGGCGATGCCTTTATGCTGCTTGTGCCGTCCCATCAGGATGCTGGCCACTTGGGTTGCGTGGGGATCTACTTGAAGTTCGTTATTCGAATCACTGAGATAGCCAGGACGATCGCGAAAAAAAACCTGGTGAGGCTTCACATGAAAAAATGTACTTTCCGGCTGCACGCGCTTGAGTTTTTCCTGCGCTTTATCAAAGCCCAACATCGCCGGACGACCGACTTCGACTTGGCCGATCGCAATCTTGCGGCCCGTCAAAAAGAAAGGCGCTTGTTGCAGCCGCAGCACATCGATGCCGTTGGATCCCAGAGATGCTTCTTCAATAGGCAGAGGAACAGCAGTGAATCCACTCAACAAGATGTATCCAACCCCAAAAACAACCCTTTGACATACCCTTTGACATACCCTCTGACGTGAGCGCCTCGCACCACACCGCTCTGCCTTCTTTGAAGCTATCCCCATTGGCTTACCCCTACTAATCACTGCCACAAAACCTTAGGAAAACCTTAGGAACGGATATTGAAATTTGGTCGATCGGAGCCGATCGAAACAAGTGAGGATTTCCCAACTTTACTTTAAAAAATTCCTCACTAAAATTTCTCAGGGTGAATCTTGTTGCAATGCTAAAAACGATTCACGATTTGTTAAACTAATCACAATTCGTAAAAATCCTAATAACCACGGACCCAAACCATGACATCTCAGAAATCCACGGTGATCTCACCCTCCATCTTGTCCGCTGATTTTGGTCGTTTGGGTGAAGAAATTCGGGCAGTGGATGCTGCGGGTGCAGATTGGATCCATGTGGATGTCATGGATGGTCGCTTTGTTCCGAACATTACGATCGGTCCATTGATCGTCAGTGCCGTTCGTCCCCACACGAAAAAGCCCTTGGATGTTCACTTGATGATCGTCGAACCTGAGCGCTACGTGGCTGACTTTGCCAAAGCAGGCGCTGATATTATTTCCGTCCATGCAGAACAGACTTCCACGACTCACCTGCACCGAGTCTTGGGAATGATCAAGGATTTGGGTAAACAGGCTGGAGTTGTCTTGAATCCAGGAACTTCTCTAGACACAATTGATTACGTTCTAGACCTTTGTGACCTTGTGCTAATCATGAGTGTAAACCCTGGTTTTGGCGGTCAGAGCTTTATTCCTTCGGTGGTACCCAAGATTCAGCAATTGCGTAAGATGTGCGATGAGCGAGGCTTAGACCCTTGGATCGAGGTGGATGGTGGACTCAAAGGTAACAATACTTGGCAGGTTCTCGACGCGGGCGCAAATGCCATTGTTGCGGGTTCTGCTGTGTTCAATGCGCCGGATTACAAGTCAGCGATCGATGGAATTCGTAACAGCAAACGTCCTGAAAAAGAGCTTGCTACAGTGTAGTATTTAAGACAAATCTATCTTTAGATTGCTTGGAATGAGGGAAGTCGGTTTCGACTTCCTTTTTATTTGGCAATTTTTA
>JANMIS010001045.1:0-2280 GCA_031375925.1 Synechococcales cyanobacterium OTE_70_concoct_197_sub | reverse complement strand
GTATTGAACGACCTTGAACCATTTGCCGGAGACGTTGACGGGAGAGCCATGGGTCAAGTGACCGCCGTGGGACAAGTCCATGCCCATGATGGTGTCGCCCGGTTCTAGGAGTCCGAGGAACACCGCAAAGTTTGCCTGTGCGCCAGAGTGAGGCTGGACGTTGGCATGGGCGGCTCCGAAGAGTTCTTTGACGCGATCGATGGCGATTTGTTCGATTTGGTCTACAAATTCGCATCCGCCGTAGTATCGCTTGGTGGGTAGTCCTTCAGCATATTTATTGGTTAAGACTGAGCCTTGGGCGGCCATTACAGCAGGCGAAGTGAAGTTTTCACTGGCGATCAGTTCAAGGTGATCGCGTTGGCGATTCAGCTCTTGGCCGATGAGAGCGGCGATCGCAGAGTCATGCTGAGCTAGAAAGTCAGGATTGGTTGTCACGGGAAATGCTTCCAATTTCGGGATGATGGTGGACGATACAATGAGAGATGGAGGGTAATTTGTTTAAGGAATGGATGCCAAGACTTCGAATCATAACGAAAAATCCGGTGCATCGGTGAACCGACCGGCAACTTTATGGATACGGCATGGATACGGCCCAAAAGGTCTAAATTGTGTATAAAGTCACCCCAACTCTAGGTGAGTCCTGGCAAAATAATAAGCAGGTAGAATTTAGAAGTGTTTGAGTGTGAATCTGGGTCACAGTACCTTGGTTCACGGCTAGCTTTAAGGGGGAGGTGACTGTGTAGATGCTAATGATAGCGACAAGCGATCGGTTAATTCCGACTCAGCGGGTCTGTCAGCACTGCTTAATGGCCAATCAAGCAGGTGAACCGCGTTGGGGGAACGGAGAACTGCGCTGTGGACGAGCCGTTATATTGGAGTCGCCTCATCAGCTTGAGCAGTTCGAGTGTGAGATGGGCTTTCGGGTGATCAAGATATCGTAGGGGTCGGGTTTCACGGAGGGCCGTTGAAAACGTTCGGTGATCTGGAGTTCGGTAATCTTGAGACTGGCCTTAGTAGCAGCTATCCTGTAAGAAAACACCGTCTTGGTTAACAAAGGTAATAAAGATGAACTATCGTGGCAGCCTGAGCGCTCAGGAAAAAATGTTTGCGGCCTTGCCTTACACCGTGTCTCTGGTGTCAGGGTTACCTGCGCTCATGTTACTGGTGAGTTTGTTTCCGGCTTTACCACTGGGAGATATTTTGACTCCGCTGCTCTTTGTGCCAACACTGCTGTTCTCAACGCTGGGTCCGAACGCAAGCCTAATTATTTTTCTAGGGCTGTATTTCTTTGTGGTGCGCAACTCGAATATTAAGCATTTCATCCGCTATCACACTATGCAGTCCCTGATGATTGGCATCATGGTCTCGTTGATGGGACTCGCCGCTAGTCTCATGGGACCTGTCTTGGGACCTCTCAGCTCAGTGCTGACCTTAGTGGTGAGTGCGGCGGTGGTGGTGACTTCGATTTATTGTCTCATCTTTGCATTGATGGGAAACTATACCAATGTTCCCCTCATTTCCGATGCGAGTGAAGCGCAGACTCGTTATTAGTCGTCTGTGGATGGGGATAAAAAATCGATCGCTTTAAGTGACGCTAATCAGGTAATATGGGGTTTCCTTGCTTTTTTCGGGCTAGCGCAAATTTGTTGAGTTCAGCCCTGAAAGCCAGTTAGACCATAAGGAGAAAGAATTCCGTGAAAGATTTTATCTACGAGACCATGTACATCCTGCGTCCAGATATCGGAGATGATGCGGTCGATCAAGCGATCGAGAAGTATCAGTCTCTGCTCAAGGATAATGGCGCTGAAATTATCGAGACCCAGCACCGGGGCAAACGTCGCCTTGCCTACGAAATTGGCAAGATTCGCGAGGGCGTCTATATTCAGATGAACTACAAAGGTGGCGGCCCGATGGTTGCAATCATGGAGCGTTCTATGCGTCTGAGCGATGAGGTGATTCGCTATTTGACGGTTAAGCAAGATGTGGAGAAAGAAGAAGTAGAAGAGGATGCGATCGTTGCTCCTGTGGCAGTCGAAGCCTAAGCCTTCAAGTTATGACTGATTTAAAGCACTCTTGTACAAATAAGTATGAGGGTGTTTTTATTATGAGAATTTCGAGTTCCCTCTATTCAGACTTCTAGGGAACTGATAGAATAAACCTCTAATCCGAAGTCGTTTCGAGTTTGACCTAGAGATTGGAAGACTTAGAGATTAAGAGACTTGATTGAATCTAGCGAGGCTGACTTATGAAACTCTCCAAGAAAAACTTAGATGAAAAATT
>JANMIS010001043.1:0-3584 GCA_031375925.1 Synechococcales cyanobacterium OTE_70_concoct_197_sub | reverse complement strand
TCGAAATCGAACGCTACAAACTCGACCAACAGCTCGCGATCTTCGCAAAAAAGCAGGCGGAAATTGAAGTAAAGCAATCGCAGCAATCCATCGATCGACATGCCATCGGTAGCACCGCACAAGCGATCGTTGTGTCGATCGAAAAGCATGCAGGCGAATGGGTTGATCCAAATGACAAAATGTTAGAGCTAATGTCGATCGATCGATTGAGGGTCGAGGGATTCGTCGATGCAAACGACGCGTTAGAACTCAAGAAAGGACAGGGAGCGAACGTCGCAATCACCTTCGCTAAAACCGTGACAAACATTCCAGGCAAGGTCATGTTTGTCAGCCCCACCGCCAATCCGGCTAACGGACAGATTCGTATCTTTATCGAAATCGAGAACCGAGATGCCAAGTTTCGGCCGGGGATGACCGTGTCGGCAACCATTGCTCGCTAGTGAACATCCGTGGATTAACGATGAATGCCGACCTGATGCCCATCCCAAATCGACTGCGACCCGATCTTGAGTGGAGTCCCTATCAAAGCGATCGCTCGGACCTGTGGATAGCACACGATCCCATCCATCGAGAATTTTACTTCTTTAGTGCCGTTGAGAAAGCGATCGCCCTTTGCCTGGACGGACGCACATCGGTGCAGCGCGTTGTTAAGTACGCGAGACGCATCGACGACTCGGTCTGTGAGACATTTGTGCGCAATCTGATCGTTCGACTCGATCGAGCATCACTACTCCTAAATGGCAAATGGCGGCAACCTGGCGTGCAACAGCCACACGCGGCTCGCTGGCTGGCACGGGCATCATCGTGGATGGCTTGGCGTGTTCCGTTGCTGAATCCTACAAAAGCGATCGACATGCTCGGCCCCATTGTTACGTTTGCGTTCGGCCGCACAGTGCTCAGTGTCGGTGTTGGAGCGCTTTTGATCTGTTTCTTCCTTTTGGCCAATCGGTGGAGTGAATTCGTCGCCGATTTTTCTGCCCTGCAGTCAGCTATGCGTGGCGATCGATTACTACTCGCAGGCTTGTTGCTTCTAGCAATCAAGGCGATGCACGAAATTGGTCACGCTTTGGCGTGTCGCAGTGTAGGGGCAGAGTGTCGAGAGATGGGTCTTTTTCTATTCTTATTCGTTCCATGCATGTATTGCGATGTGAGTGACACATGGCGCGTTCCGAGTCGATGGAAACGCATGTTGGTCTCTGCCGCTGGCATGATTACTGAAATGGCCATCACGCTGATTGCCTTCGCGATTTGGTACACGAGTGACGTACCCTGGGTGCGCGGTATTGCAGCTCAAGTCATGTTGCTTTGCTCGGTAGTCACTGTTCTCGTCAACGCAAATCCCCTGCTGCGATACGATGGCTACTACATTTTGTCCGACGCGATCGGGATTCCCAATTTGGCTGACCAAGCCCGCGAGTCATGGTCCCAGCTGTGGCGCAGTTGGGTTTTCGGCATGCACACCATCAGGCCCATTTCTCGCGGCCTGCCGCTCGCGATTTACCATGTTGCATCGTCTATCTACCGTTTGTTTTTACTATCGGTATTGATATGGGGCGTCAACCAATGGTTTCTTGAAATGCGACTCGGCGGGTTTGGTGCCATCCTGTCTACGGTCTTGGGAACGGCTATCGTGTCCAATGCCTGGCTTAGCCTGCGTGCGTCTCGTGCTCAGAGCGACTCGTATCAGCCAATACGTTGGTATCGATTAACCTTTTGGCTGGTGAGTATATCATTGCTGGGTTGGATGGTCGGGACATGGAAATTCCCCGAGCATTTGTTCGCGAGGGGAGTACTCGAGCCTGGCTCTCAGGTTGCCATGTACGCCAGACACTCGGGGCTCGTCAGCAACATTTCAGTGGACGGATCCCCTGTTCGGGCAGGCGACGCCATTTTGATGGTCCAGTCGCCTGAGCTTGAACTTCAATGGATTCAAGCGGTTGGCGATTTAAGCGTTGCCATGGTCCGTTTGCGGCAGGCAGCGAGTCGGTCGGTAGACGATCCGTTGGCTGCGCAGCAAATCAACGAACTGGAACAAACCGAATTAGCGTTGCGAAAACGTGTCGAACAGATTTCCGACGAAGTATCGCAGCAGCAAATTCGATCTGAGGTCGCGGGTGTCTTTGTCGATTCTCTTTCTGAGCAAACCAAATCGGATATATCCGGCAGACGTATTGGCCAAAGCGTTCGGTTGGGGCAGATCGCGAATGATGGCCCATTTGTTGAACGAGGGCAAGCGGTAGGCGATATAGTCTCACCCGAAAGTTGGCGGCTGCGAACTTTCGTTAACGAACTCGAGATAAACGAATGCAAGGTGGGGGCCAGCACGTTGGTGCGACTCGATCAGTTCCCCGGCCTTACGTTGCGAGGCCGAGTAGTTACGATATCAGAAGACCGGCTCGAACGGACTCCCGGCAAACTGCTGGGTGATACTCTGTTCGCTTCAACGCTGGCGGACGTTCGCGGTACCAGCAAACCAGAGCAGACTACTTATTCGCTGGCCATCGAATTCGATGTGCAGGATTGCAAACCGATCGCCAACGGCCTTGCGTCCGTTCAAATCCAAGTGGGAGAGGACACAATGTTCAATCGATGGATAGCGATGCTACGAAGGTCGTGGAGCATCGACCCGTAGCGAAGGAATACGCAACTCTTCTAGCCATTCTTCTTCTCCCAGACGTAATTGAGACTCTTTCTGAATAGGGCTTGTCCGACCGGAAACTGCTTTCGAGTTCTAGAATACGCTTTATGCGTTCCAACCATTTTAGAGTTCGTAATGATATCAGCCCTGTCGGTATCCGTGCTAACCTAGATTTTTCGGCCGTGTAGACTTACAATATTCGGATCAGATCTGATCGCTGAAATAAGACTAAATCGCAGAATCAGTTCCCGCCAAAATACCCACCCATATGGTTCGTATAGAATCTTATACCTAGTCAACTCTTGAGGCCATTCGATGCGTCCGTATCTGTCTAGTCGTCGTTTTGTGCTCAAATCTGTTGCTGGAGCTTTGGCCATCCCTGCTTTGGCGTCATTCGCGGAAGATGCGTTAGGGATGAGATCCGTGGTGGATGTCGCACCAGGTGCGGGTGTCAGTGCGCGTCGTTTTGTCGCGATCGGCAATCTGCTCGGCTTTCAACGAAAACAGCTGTTTCCCGAGGCGGTTGGAAAAGATTTCGAGTCGACGAAGCTGCTAGCCCCCCTAGAACCGTTGCGCGATCAGATGACTATCTACCGCGGCCTCAATCACGGCTTGAAGGGTGGGCACTTTGCCGTCCACACGTTTTTGTCTGGTGTCTTGCATCATGAGGCTAAGAACCGCCCTGACGGTAACGTTACGGTAGACCAGTTCATTGCCGATGCGATAGGCAATCAAACTCGATTTGCTTCTCTCACCGTCGGTTCCGAGGATGGAATTCATGGTGGATGCCAATTGGCTTGGACTCGCTCGGGGATTCGCGTTGCTCCCATTACTGGACCTAGTGCACTTTTCGAGAAGCTATTTGTGGAGGATTCACTGAAACAGCGGGAGAAGCAAAAGCTTGCGAACGGCCTGCAAGCTTCGATACTGGACTCTATGGTTGACG
>JANMIS010001015.1:0-2228 GCA_031375925.1 Synechococcales cyanobacterium OTE_70_concoct_197_sub | reverse complement strand
ATATTGACAAAGCAATTCACCGGAGAACGATGGCGCGAATGTTCAATTTGGGAAATGTTCTTCAATACAACTGCTGCAACAGTTTTGGCACAGGGGTACGGTCTAAGTGCTTCGCACACGCTACGCGAACGGTGTTGCCCGGAGTCAGGATGATGTTGAACAGTGAATCCCATGAGACTACATGGACTGACTCGACTGAATTATTACTACTCAGTCCATCCTCATTTTCTTATAGCTAAATGATGAATATTCAACCCTAAATTGTTTTCCTATCTTTGTATGGAACCGCACTGCCCCAGAATTGGGGGCTGGGGGGCGGTTCGCTAATCAATAACTCCCTATCAAAGCCGATCGTAAACTTCTTTCAATTGCGGCATCACCTTTTCAAAGGCACGACCGCGATGGCTTAATCGTCGTTTCATCTCATCCGGCATTTGCCCGTAGGTCATTCCCGCCTCCGGCACAAAAAACACCGGATCATACCCAAACCCGCCATTACCCTGAATTTCATACAAAATCTCCCCCGGACAAATCCCTACTTCCTGAATCACCACCGTCCCATCTGGACTTGCCACCGCGATCGCACAAACAAACTGCGCCGATCGAGTTTGATTATCGCCCAGTTCTCGCAATAGTCGCGCAATCCGATCGGCATCATCTACCCCATAGCGAGCACTAAAAATCCCCGGCGCGCCGTCCAAGGCATCCACTGCTAACCCTGAATCATCGGCGATCGACCACTTTCCCGTTGCGATCGCGGTTTCCGATGCTTTCAAACAAGCATTGGCTAAAAACGTCGTACCTGTTTCGTCTACCTCGATTTCGGGGGGCTTTAACTCCAGCGTCCAGGGCGATTCTGCATCAAAATATTGCTGCATTTCCCGCAGCTTTCCCGGATTACCCGTACCCAACACCAAAACCGTCATGCGTCGCCCCCAATACCAAAAATCTTAAAATTTCGTTACTTAAACTTATCCTCACATAGTTTTGGTGCGGTTGAGACAGGATTTATCGTAGAGCGGTGGTTGGGTTCAGGCGAAGGTCCTGTAATGGCTCCCAATCCGACACATCCTGCCCGATCGCAACATAGCCTAAGGCATTGGGATGCAGGCCGTCGCTGGTAAAGCGCGATCGTCGCCAAGCGTCACCACGCATCATCCACAGATCAAACAAATCCAAATAGGGAATCCCGCGCATCTCACAAGCCAATCGAGTCACCTCTTTGTAGCGATATTGGTCCTCGTGGTTGTAGTAAAGACAATCCAAGAACGGCATCTTCTGCTCATCGATCGGCACCATCCCCACAAACCATACGGGACAAAGCCGCTGGGCGCGATCGAGCACCCGTTCAATTTGCGCTTGAAATAGTCCAAACTCCAGCATATTTCGGCCCGATCGTTTGCCAATTCGGGCGGAGTCATTGGTTCCTACTGACAGAATCAGCCGATCGGGATGGCGGTTTCGCAGTTCACCCCGCACCACAAACTCGGTTTCCAACCGTTGTTCCACTTGACGAATGCCATCGCCGCGCACACCCAAGTTGTAGATCACTTGCTGCGATCGTTCGGGCGTCATCCAGCCTCGCCGCAGCCTTTCAACCCACCCACC
This sequence comes from Synechococcales cyanobacterium OTE_70_concoct_197_sub, assembly GCA_031375925.1. Taxonomy (GTDB): domain Bacteria; phylum Cyanobacteriota; class Cyanobacteriia; order Leptolyngbyales; family Leptolyngbyaceae; genus JAAFJU01. The sequence continues at coordinate 620 of JANMIS010001015.1, read as the reverse complement.
GCCCACGTCATCGCCAAAGCCATAGACAACGCTATCCCCCAGCACAATCCACCGCGTCGTCGCTTGTTTTGGGTGGATGGACTTGAGCAACGGAGACTTGGCATCGAGGGTCGGCTGAAACGGTGGGTGAGAATGTTTCATCATTAATCTTGCACAGATTTAGGAGAAATCGGTCGGTTCTGGGAACTGTCTGCGATAATAAAGGAGTGACGCTTACAACAGCAACGTAATCCCGTAAAGTTTTAGCTTAGTTTTGCTTATGACCCTCCGAAAGTCCGCTTCCAAATCCGTGGGTTCGATGACCCGCCGTGCCACGATCGACACTGAGCAGCTCATGCGCCGTGCTGATGAATTGATCAACGCCGCATCCAATCGCTATCGCATCACCGTCCAGGTGGCCAATCGCGCTAAGCGCCGCCGCTTTGAAGAGTTTGATGGCATTGATGACCCAATGGTTAAGCCCGTTATGCGCGCCATCATCGAAATGTCGGATGAGATGACCCAGCCAGAAATTATTGGCGAATAGAGATTTGGCTTTCAGATCACAGAACCCTTTCTTTCGGGAGAGGGTTTTTAAATTTTTGTCCGTTCCCAAATCTTGGAAGCCTTCCCCCAATACC
>JANMIS010001009.1:0-2049 GCA_031375925.1 Synechococcales cyanobacterium OTE_70_concoct_197_sub | reverse complement strand
ACCACTTGCTATGTTCGGATCATTGTCGTCTTTGGCCTGCTAAAACAAGCGCTTGGTGCTCAACAATTGCCACCTAGTCAAGTTATTACTTCGATTGCGCTGTTCATCACGATCTTTGTGATGAGTCCTGTTTGGACCCAGGTCTACAACCAAGCGATCGAACCGTACACGCAGGAGGGCAGCCAAATGACCGCTGTCGAGGCTTGGGAAAAGGGAGCGGAGCCGATTCGGGTTTTCATGTCGCGGCAAATAGACATGGCCGGCAACCACGACGATGTGCACCTTTTCTACAGTCGTTACGCACCGGGAAGTCCTGAGCCGAAGTCCTTTGAAGAAGTGCCGCTCCAGGTGCTCCTGCCGGCTTACATGTTAAGTGAACTAAAAACAGCATTCTTAATGGGTTTCAAAATCTACCTTCCGTTTTTGATTCTGGACATTGTGATCGCATCGGTAACTGTTTCGATGGGCATGATGATGTTGCCACCGGCCATGATCTCTATGCCATTCAAATTGCTACTTTTCGTTCTGGTCGATGGATGGCGACTGGTGGTTCAAATGTTGCTAGACAGCTTTGGAACAATTTCAGGATGATGGTCAATCGAACAAGGAATGAAACACGATGACACCCAACGAAGCCATAGATTTGGTCCGTGATGCGATCCTGATGTCGCTCATTGTTGGTGCGCCGTTGCTCATGGTCGGCATGATTGTCGGCTTGGCAATCGGATTGATCCAAGCGCTTACTCAAATCCAAGACCAAACCGTTAGTACAGTTCCAAAGCTCGTCGCAATGACGCTGGCGATCATCGTTTGCCTGCCTTGGTTAACCGATCGCATGATGGACTACTCGCGAAACGTACTTCGAGAACTCCCGCCGCACCTGTCAGAACGCTAGGCAGGTTTTTGCGATGCCCAGTGGCGATTTTATTTCCAGTTTGTTGTACGGTCCGATGTGGACATTTCTCTGCGTGCTTGGGCGCACTGGGCCGTTGCTGGCGATGATGCCACCTATCCAAGGATCGGCTATTCCCAATCGAGTTAAGGTGCTGCTGACCCTTATGATTGGCTTGTCGGTCACGCCGATGGTTATGGCGAACTCGACTCCGTTGCCACCACACTTAGCCGGGATTGTCATCGGGCTAGCAAAAGAGCTCTTGCTCGGATTGCTATTCGGAACGGCCGTCCTGATGATCATCACGAGCTTGCAGATAGGCGGCCAAGTCATCAGCTCTCTAGCGAGCATGGACGTTGCGCAGGCGGCCGATCCAACCACCCAAGAGACGGTGACTGTGGTCAGCCAAATGCTATCTTGGGTTGCGATGGCATTGTTTCTGACTCTTGGCGGGCATCGGATTGTTTTGGGCGCTTGCCTTGACAGTTTCATCGTCTACCCCGCCGGCGGCATTATTACTGAGGAGCATTGGTTAATGCATTTGCATGATTTGTTGAGGCATAGTGTTTCGATTGGAATGCGAGCAGCGGCGCCACCAGCGATGGCTTTGTTGCTGGCTAACTTTGTCACCGCCTTGATTGGACGCACGCTGCCTCAATTAAACATCATGGCGATTGGCTTCAACATCAATGTCACCATCATGATTTTGATTCTGACTTTGTCGATGGCGAGCATCGGCTGGGTTTTTCAAAATGAATTGGTCGAATGGAGTGAGATGACAACGAGTATGTTTTCGAAGCCAGCGTCACAAGTTTCGTTTGCGTTCCCTCCGCGTGAGGTGACGCGTGGCGGATAGTGGCGGCGACAAAAAACATGATCCGACCGACTATCGGCGTCAAAAGGCGCGCGAGGAAGGAAACGTCGTTCGCAGCCCCGACTTGACATCGGCTGTGTTACTTTTGGCCGGGGTCATACTACTGGACTTTACAGGGCCAGAAGTCTTTCGCATGTGCGTCGATTTGATCAACGAAGAACTCACCAGCCCGCTCGAGTGGCGAACCAACTCTCGCGAGGCCGTGTTGCAAGTCATCAAGTTGATTGCCAAAGGGAGCTTGGCCATGATTCCACTGTTGGGTGGCGTTGTTCTTACGTCTCTC
>JANMIS010000983.1:0-1365 GCA_031375925.1 Synechococcales cyanobacterium OTE_70_concoct_197_sub | reverse complement strand
GGGAAGCACCGACACGATCCACTATACCGACCTATGCCAGAACATATTTCGGTTCATTCCGACAAGACTCTCTGATCGTGATACGCAACGTTTTCACGGCATCGATGAGCGAATCGCCAAAGACAATTACCTGGAAATCATATCGTTCTTTCAACAATACATCAGAAACGCTTCGATGAAGTAATAATGCCCGTCCGTGGGTCACTCGTGCCGAGAGTGACTTGGCGCAGACGCCATGCTCATACTTAGACCGCTGCTACCATGTTATCTAGGCTTCTGCATTTGGATGGAATTTTGCACGAGTGTCGCCAACGCATTTTGAGTGCGAGTTCGAACCAAGTTGGACATCATCGGCGAAAGAAATAGCCAAGGAGTCACGGGAAGCATTGCGCCTCCTATAGCGACGAGCAACCACGTCCATCCTTGTGCCCAAGGTACGCCGAAGCCAACGCCGAATTGTCGCCCAAACGCAATTCCACCACCAACCCCTAAGAACAAACCCAGCCCAAGTCCTAGGATGAACGGGAATCGCATCAAAAATCGCCGCATCGAATCGACGCCACCTAATTCCGCATCAAGACATAGTTTCTGACCTTGAAGTTCGATGTGGATTCTCGAGGCACCGAGCAATGGATTTTGTCTTGTGTTATTGAGGCCAGGGCCAGTCAAATCGGCCGATTTTTCGTCGCGGTTGACAATGGCGAAACCATTGTTTGTCAATGTCACGAGCGCCGCGCGGAGAACATCGTCCGTTGGCCTCGTTGTGACAGCGTACGTCGAAAAGGTAGTTATGATTTTTCCCACACAAAGAATCCATGTAAGTCCCGGGTTTGGGGCGGGAGCCATTCGAACAAAATTTGGCTACTCAAACCCGTGATTTTGGGTTGCCAGTGCTTCATCAAGGTAAATATTTGGGTAGGACGGACTTCCAGTCCGTCAAAAAACGTTTGTACGACGGACTGGAAGTCCGTCGTACAGGTTCAGCTCAACCCTCATTTTAAGTGTGAAGAAGCACGAGGAGCAACCATGATTATTTTTGCTCTCGACCTCGGCAAGTTCAATATCATGTGCTGCGTTTTCAACTCCGAAACCTTGCAAACACTCCTTTCTCAACCTCACTTCAGGAAGAAACCACCTCAATCGTGCTCGTGCTCAATGAAATGGTGCTCCTGCTCGTTGTGTGTACGTATACCCGAATATGTTTCGGTTCAATTCGATAAGACTTTCCGATCGTCACAGGAAACGTTTTCACGGCATCGATGAGAAATTCTTCCAACTCCGAAATCCAACTTCAGTCAGACTCAAATAGCGATCAGCCGTACCGTCCGCGTGTTTGGATCGGCAACATCAATTCGCACTTGAACA
>JANMIS010000954.1:0-1515 GCA_031375925.1 Synechococcales cyanobacterium OTE_70_concoct_197_sub | reverse complement strand
TCGGTTTTGACCACGGGCTTATAAACGGTATACGTTTCCTGCCGTGTCGAGGTCTCCACGACAGGCCTTCGAACGGTGTATTGCCGTGTCTCCTTGCGTTCCTCAACGGTCGGTCGATAGCTCACAATTTCTTTCTCAAGCATGCGGTCTTCGTACTCAATACGATAGGATGTTACCGGAACTTGTTCCTGGACCGTCTCGGTCTGGAGTCGATATCGCGTAACGGGTTCGCAGACCTGCGCATTACCTCGATCGCTTGCAAGCAAAACGAAACCTGCGCCAGCAATCGCGGATCGAAGGAGGATTTGAAAAGCCTGTCGCTTGTGAAATCTTGAGTCCATAACGCCATAACCTTAAAGAAATTCGGAAACGAGTCACTCTATTGTGGTTTATTCCACCAAGTCTTTCAAACAAGAAACCGAATCCTTATCGATAATTCCCTTTGCAAGTGCTTATCTTGTCGATCTTTAGGAAAAGTGCATTTTTTGAAACCTTAACGGCAACTTAGTTGTCGTCAAAGGCCTTGCAATCGGTATACACTGCACAAGATAACCCATCGCACAATCCAAATTACCCAAACAACCCAAATTGCCGCGTTGTGAACCAATGAATGCACCTGAGTCCATTTACTCGTATATGCAACAAACCGACGCCGTTTCGAGCCACGATACGCACTTGTGGACACAGTTTAATCGGGACGGCGGTGCAATCCTGGTGGTGGGGCACGGCACCCGGAATCCATCTGGAGCCAGACAGCTACTAGAGCTCGTTCGGCAAATGCAGATGAAAATGCCGGCGGCGAAGCTTTTCGGCTGTTTCTTGGAGCTGGCTGAACCCTCGATTGAACAAGCGATTGAGCGACTTCATGCTCAGGGAATCAAGAAGACTCTGGTGGTGCCTGTCCTTCTTTTCACTGCGGCACACGCATTGCAAGACATTCCAGACACTGTTTCCGAAGCAGCCAAGCGATTTGGAATCGAAGTTATCGGTCAGACAGGTTCGCTCGGCACCCATGAATCGGTGGTAGCGTTATCGCAAGTGCGTTCATCCGAAGTGATCGCGCTTGGAACGGGGCAACCGTGTCCAGAGTCATCATGTGCACGTGTTCGTTGCGAGTCGGGGGAATGCGAAGGGAGATTGGCTCAAATGGGCCGCATTGGCCTCGCCATGGTTGGCCGCGGAACCAGTGATCTGTCAGCACTGGCACATATGCGTCAACTAACGGAGCTCAAGGTTCGGCAACTTTCGGTGGTTTGTAACCAGACCGGGTTCTTTGCTGGGGGGACGCCGAACGTCGATGGTTTATTGGAAGAGGCCGCGACATGGCCGTGCGATACTGTTCTGGTCCAGCCCCATTTGCTATTCGAAGGTGATTTGATTGAACAGCTGCGTAGCAAAGTACTGGCATGCAGATCGCGTTTCCCTGACAAGCAATGGTTTGTTTCGCGAACATTGGGAGCCGATCCGAAACTTGCCGACGTCTTTCTGGAGTTGGCACAGGAACAACTATTGAAT
>JANMIS010000917.1:0-1647 GCA_031375925.1 Synechococcales cyanobacterium OTE_70_concoct_197_sub | reverse complement strand
GCGACTCTGTACGTGTCCAATTCGTAAATCTGGGCTTTCTCCAGCCATCGCTGCAACTGCTGTTTTGCAAATGAAAGGTTCACATCGCTAACCCGGTCTGACAAGATCGAAATGCTATAGATTTTGATCCGCCAGCCGTCTAGCTCAAACAGCTCGACAAATCGAACTGGCCTCGCTTAGTATTCCTGAATAAGAGTCATGCCAATCCAAGTCGTTTCTTGATAATGTTTAGGTGATACGTAATGTGCCCTACCTGAATATAGGCCAGTGCTCGTACCGTGATCTCATGGTCTGAGGTGACCCCGCGATTGTTCCAATCATCCGCTCGAATCCGCCGCATCAACAGTATGTTCGCTTGACGACAAAGAATTAGCTCTTCCACGAGCGACTTCAGTGATGGATTGGCATAATCGTGATTTTCCACGTACAGGTTTTGGTCCATTCCATGTAGGGGCTGAAAGTCAGCGGACGCAAAACGGTGCATTCGATCTGCGAACACTCGATCGGTGACGATCATGTGGCCCACGACTTGCTTTATAGTCCATGTATAGGGAGCATGCAGCACCACCGCCTGCTCTTCCGTAATGTCTCGAAAAAAAACGACCGTATCGGACACCTGAGCTTCCGCCAACGCAATCAAATCACCCTCGGGAACTTGACGGACATAGGTTGCATAGTATTCAAAGTATTCTTTTGCAGCGGGTGGTTGCTGCGGAACTCCCGAAGCGAGCAATAGCGAATTCATTCTAAATCCTACATTCACTAGAAGACAACTCGAACCCAGTTGAAACTCACACCAGTTTAACGTGCTGCTGGCCCCACAGAAGATCCAGAATACAGATTTACTTGAGGTCCAAAGTCTACTATTCGTGTCACAGCAGTATTCGGCGAGAAAGCATCTTGGCTATTGCTTTGGCCGAGTTGCAAAACGCTGAAGCCCTGCTCGCACCGCGGGCGACATCAACAACGGATAAAACAGCGTTCGCTCAGCTTCGAAGCCAGCAACGCGAGAGTCCTCGTTTCCAATCTTGACCGCGAGGGAAATTGCAGATTGCGATTGAGGGAACTGCTTGTCGAGCAATTCGTTATGAAACTTAGCAACAATATCTTTTCTAGTTCCCACACCTGAGTGGCCCGCTCGCATTGCGTCAATTCTCGCGAGATGGTCGGCTCGCAAGAACTGCGTTATGTCATTCTCGATGGAATGCTCCGTGAAAAGCGAGTCAACGAGTCTCCATTCCAATGCGCGATGTGAGTTTACGGGATCACCGCTAAGCAACATTTCAAGACCGTGTTCGTATCCCACGATTTCAACGAGTCGTTGCGTCCCACCCCAACCAGGCATCAACCCAAGCTTCGCCTCCGGCATGCCCAATATCGTTGATTCCGCATCGGCAGCGATCCGATAGCGACATGCCATTGCAAACTCGAGTCCGCCGCCTAAGCAGGGGCCTTGAATCACTGCAAGGGTTGCGATTGGATAATTCTCCAGTTTCTGCAAGACCGTTTGCCCCTTTAGAAGAAACGACTGGATTTCCAAATCCGTTTTAATCGCCAAGATGCGGTTGAGATCAGCACCAACAATAAAGCCTTTTCGCTTGCCGCTTCGGAAGATAAGCGGCCTCGGCGCTTGATTGCGTTGCATCT
>JANMIS010000891.1:0-1017 GCA_031375925.1 Synechococcales cyanobacterium OTE_70_concoct_197_sub | reverse complement strand
ATATTGATGGGAAGTCGGTGCGGGTGGCTCCGTTGGCGAGTTTGTATTTGTCGCGGCAGGTGGCAATAGAGCTTCAGGCGGAGATTCGATCGGGTTCGTTTTTGTTGTCAGAGCCTGTGGCGAGATTACCGATCGATCGGGCTTTTATTCCGCAGGATATGAGGGGGAATTAGGGGGGAAGACCGACGGATTTGAATTAATTAGCCATCGTCAAGATTATGTTTGGTACAGTCCCATTACCGATCGTCGTTTTGTCGTTGATGGCATGATCAAGTCAAAGCACGGCAAATGCTGTTTTAAAGCAAGCTGGATTACCCAAGGAATTTTGAATGACGCAAGAGGGGCATTAATTGGGACGGCGGGGGCGGAGGAGTTCGACAAATCGATCGCTGACGGTGTGATCTTGGGTGTCAACGGCATATTGGATTAGGGTTTCGCGGAGGGATTGAGCTTCGGTGAAGGGGAGCAGATCTGCGAGGAGAAAGTAGACGCCTCGAAAGCGCGGATCGTCGAGATGTTTTAAGGTGCGATCGGCGATTTCGGGGGTTTTGCCGAGGAATTGTTGGACGAGGAAGTATTCGAGGATTTTGTCGTGGCGGAAGTTCCAAAGAGTGCGGGATTTTAGCGTTTCGCCTTCTGTAACTTCACGGCTGGTTCGAGCAATCACCATTTTGGATTCTTCCATGATCTCTAGTTCATCACCAAAGTCGTTGGTGGGAATGGAGTCTTGATCGTTGAGTCGCATGTTGTAGACAGCGATCGAGAATTGTTTGAGCGGGAAGTCTTGGTTGAAGCGGGTGATGTAACGATCGCTCATGCGTTTGTAGTCCTGTTCTTGTAGACGGAGGAGTTCGGGGGTTTCGTGGGCGGCGATGGTGTGGGCGATAAGCTTGAGGTCCATGGGGTTGGAGAAGATGCGGCTGTGGAGGAAGTTGGGGTCTTTGGCGTTGCCTTCGAGTTTGTCTTGGATGGCTTCGAGGACGCCGTTTTCGCAGCGGTGGGCGGTGAGGTAGACGG
>JANMIS010000080.1:0-3383 GCA_031375925.1 Synechococcales cyanobacterium OTE_70_concoct_197_sub | reverse complement strand
AACAGATCTTCCCGATCGCCTCTCACACCACCAAGTCACGTAGAAAGTAGAACCGATCGGCTTTCCAATTGTCTCCTTTGGTTCTGCCGAGGTATCCGGTAAGATGGTTATTCTGTGGGAAGTCGATCGTAAGCCTCAGGTGGGACATCTGGAACATTGGCTAGGATTGCTTCATAGTCCGATCGGCTTGCCTTTGCGGCGAGAGCTTGGAAGTCTATCAAGGTTTAGTCATTCTCTCCGTAGGCTTGAATTTCCAAATCTGCTAATACTAGAACCCGTAATTCCGTGACTCTCGCTAACATTCTATCGTTAGTTAGGAATGCATCACAGTTAGATGATAGTGCTGTTGCGACTTGTAAGGCATCTGGTAGTTTAAATCCATAGCGAACTCTTAAGTCTGCTGCCTGCGCTCCGATCGTTGCATCAATGTTAACCAGAGAAATGCCATCAGAGCCGAGCAATAAATCCTGAAAATTGCTCTGAATGAAGGGTTGCTGAAGCCGAATCGGTAGGATAAGGCATTTGGCTAATGTCACTGGAGACGCAATGCCCTGAATCCCAGATTCATCCATGTGTATAAAGATCTCTCGCGATCGTGCGCCAAAATCGATATGTGCTTCGATGAGGTAAATAACAGGCGCGGTATCGAGGAAAATTCGATTAATGCCTTCTAAAGCTTTGGTAATTTTCATTCGATCGGTCTCAAGCTTTCTTCTCGATCGCTCCACTCTTGGCGAGATTGATTGACCCAAGCTTGTGCATCTACTCCACCTAAAAGATTTGGGGCAATTCCATAAAAGTCACTTAATTTTCGCTTGGGCTTGGGCGGGGTTACGATCGGGGTATTTGTTTGGGCAATAAGATGTTCTATCAATTGCTGGCGTTCGTCGGGTGCTAGCCGATCGATGTCACTTAGGACTTGTTCAAGTAGAAGACTCATTCCTAAATACCTCCATCGATACCTGTTGGAAAGTCTGGTTGGGTTACATGATAACTACAAGGGTGAGATCGCAGAGAAGGCATTATTAGGCTGCGATGGGTATTTGTGTGGATAGTTGTTCGCTTAATAGAAGGCGAAGATGGTCAAGATGATCGATGTATTGTTTGATTTTTGGATAGGTTTCCCAGTTAGTGAAATACCAGGCTGTAAAGTAATCGAGGTTAAAGATATTGAGTTTTTGGAGGTGATTGAGGCTGGCTTCTGGGCTAGAGATGATTTGATTAGAGATGATTTGTTCAACGTAGCCTTGGATGTCGTCGGAGAAGATTTCTAGCGTCCCAAGGATTGAGAAGTCTCGTTCTTCTTCCCACTGGGCGATCGCTCGTCGTTCGGCTTTCATCGATCGATAAAGTTGATCGAGCTGACTGGAGAGAAGACGGATGTGTTCGATCGTGGGATTGACAGTTGGATTTTGCATAGATTAGTCATTCTCTCCGTAGGTGACGATTTTGCTATCCCGTTCAATCAAAAATTCATTGCCTTTGTTCCATCGTATCGCACCGTCGGGAAGATGTTTCCTGTGGGAACCTTTTTTGTTGAAATTGGCGGCTTTGCGGAGATATCGAAGGTAGTCGTCCTCAAAGCCATGTTTTTGTGCGTGTTTGACGATGCTGGTGGGGAGTGTGGGATAGGTGGCTTTGTCCCAAGCTTCCATAAGTTGTCGGATTTCGTTGATTTCATCATGGGTATAGCGATCGTAGAGAATGGTTTCATAGCGATCGGTGCTGTTGGGTGAGTCAGACATTTATCCAATGAAGATAATAAAACGAGGGACGATCGGCTTTCTCTTACACAATGAGGTCACGCAGGAAGTAGAACCGATCGTTTTTCTATGCTAAGTTTCAGAACTATTCTATCTAAGTTCTACGCTAAAATAAATAGACTAGTGCTTGAGGTGGCATGTGGATTGTGAAATCGTTGTTTTCTCTAATCATGCAGTGCAGCAGATGTTCTTTCGACGAATTAGTCGTGAAGATGTGAAGGCGGTCATTGCCTATGGGGAGATTATTGAAGAGATGCCGGATGATGAGCCTTTTCCAAGTTGTTTAATTTTAGACTTTGTGGGGGGACAGCCTGTGCATGTTGTTCTTTCTCAAGATGTGGCAAGTCAAACTTGCTATGTGGTCACGGCATATATTCCGAATCTAGGTTTGTGGAATGATGATTTTAGAACTCGGAGGTAATTAAATGAAGTGCGTTATTTGTAAACATGGTGAGACGCTTCCAGGTTTGGTTACGGTCACATTGACTCGTGATGAGGCGGTGTTTGTTTTTAAGGGTGTCCCGGCGGATGTTTGTCAAAACTGCGGCGAATATTATCTTAGTGATGAGATCACGGCGGTGGTGTTGAGTCGAGCAGAACGATCGATCGCAAATGGATCTGAAGTTGAGATTCAACGTTATGCAGCGTAAACCGATCGCCTTTCCGTTGAATATCTTCTGGAAGGGCGATCGGTTTTATACAATGAGGTCGCGTAGGAAGTAGAAGCGATCGGCTTTCCAATTATCGCTTTTGGTTCTTCAAGGTGTTTGGCAATTGGTTATGGCGTTGGAAGTCGATCGTAGGGTTCAGGCGGGACGTCTGGCACGTTCGCTAGTATGGCATCGTATTCCGATCGATTAGCTTTTGTAGCCAGCGATTGCAAGTATGTTTCAGTGGTGAGGGCTGATATTTTTTCAGCAACAGCACTTGCAATGAATTGGTCAATTGATATGCCGTCTTGTTGGGCAAGATCTTGGAGGGTCTTATAGAGTGAATTAGGAAACTTGATACTTAAATCATTCATGAAAATACTCCAATGTTTCTGAGGAAGTCTGCCGGGGTAATGGCACGCAATCCAAATTTATCAATTCCAGAAAAGTCCCGAATATTGTACGTGATTATATCACACTTAGCTTTGACCGCTAGTTCTAGAACCATATCATCCTTAGAATCGCGTAGGTAGGGTCTCCACAGGAAGAAGATTTCATGTTGTGTTGCAATGGAGCAATGTAATGCAATGATGCTTTCTATTTGATTGGTTGTAATGTAAAGGTTTTCAATCTCTCGATTCATAACTTCTCGATATTCTAAAACTAATGGGACTGATACGTGAATATCGAATTTACCCGTTCCGACAAGAGAAAGAATCTTAAACGAACTGCCTTGGCGCGATCGAAGTCCTGATATTAAGACGTTAGTGTCTAGAACGACTTGAGGAGTTTTCATTGAATTTGGCGTACAAGGTTTTGGTATTTTATAATAGTTGATCCTAGAATTTATGTAGGACTTCTTCAAGACTTATTAAAACTAAAGCCGATCGCCCTTCCATTGTAAATACCGTTTGGAAGGGCGATTGGTTTTATGTTTGGTTTTCGATCGTTTTTACACAATGAGATCGCG
>JANMIS010000856.1:0-3299 GCA_031375925.1 Synechococcales cyanobacterium OTE_70_concoct_197_sub | reverse complement strand
AAAAACGTGCCATCTACTACTATGTCTGAAATAACGATCTCCAATGCGAACAATGGTAAAACCATCACGCTCAAACCTGGGCAAATTTTCACGATTCAATTAGCCGAAAATCCGACAACGGGCTATCGCTGGTCGATCGCTCCCTTTGATGATCAATTACTAAAATTAACCGACGATCGGTTTGATATCCCCCAGTCATCGGCCATGGGGAGTGGTGGAAAACGCATTCTCACGTTTCAAGCCCAGCGTTCTGGTCAGGTCAACCTCACCCTAAACCAAAAACGAGAATGGGAAGATTCGTCTATAGAATCGTTCCAACTTACGATCGAAGTTCGTGAATAGGATGGGCCTCATGAAGCACCGATCGTTATCCTGGTTTCATCGACTGAAGCATAGGCTGTATGCAGGATTTTCGGCGTGGCCTCAACGTAAAGACCTCAGATTTGCGATCGTTTGTCTAACCCTCTATAGTGCGATCTACCTCCCTATCGGGTTAACTCTAGGCTTCCTCCACTGGCAACCCGAACCCAACCTCTGGAAATGGTTCAACGTCATGATTGCTGCTTTTATCATGCCAGGACTCAACGAAGAACTCCTATTTCGAGTCATCCTCATTCCTCACCCTACAGAACCCATCGGCCCTATTTCACGTCAGCGGTTGATCTTCTTCAGTTGGATTTTATTCCTGCTAGCTCACTTGCTACCCTGGTCTCCCGACTTTTTTCATCAACCGCCCTTCCTCATCGGCGCGGGTCTACTGGGAATCATTTGTACTTTGTCTTATCTGCAAAGCCGATCGGTCTGGATGCCGATTTTGATTCACTGGACGATCGTGGTCAATTGGCTTTTACTCTGGGGCGGACTTGAAAGATTCAAAGTCTAACGCCTATGCCAACACCAACGATCGTCCATAGGCATTACAAGTCAACACTAGCGATACCTGTTGCGCGGACAAATGCAACAGCAACAGCTCATCTTGACGCAGCGTTGCAGGCTTATGCCAGTACAGCGACAGCACCGCTAATATTTCATTCCCCCAGATTACAGGCACCACCACATGGGCTTGAATATCCTGCAACTGATAATGGCCTTGATTTGCCAGATTCAAATCTGCCGGAATATTAACGGCCACCTGCATCTTCCGAGTCCCGATCGCCTCCTTCACTAGGCCGTCCTCAGCCAGCCAATCAGCATCGCCCAGACCATAGGTTCCCTGCGCAGATGGGTCCAACAGTTTTAAAATTGCGCCATCTGCCGAAAAACTGCGACCGAGAGACTCGGCCAAAGGATTTAACGTCTCCGCCACAGAACTCGCCTCCTGAGCCACTCGAACAATCGTTGCCAACAGCGCCATTTGTGCCTGCGATCGGTTCAACTCTTCTGTGCGCTGCTTCAGTAACTCATAGGTTTCCGCTGCGCGCTGTACCACGGCCTTCAACTCGTCAGGGTCCCAAGGCTTCGTGATGTATTTGTAGACTTGACCAGAATTAATCGCCTCCACCAAGTCTTCCACATCTGTAAACCCGGTCAAAATAATCCGAACCGTATCCGGAAACTCAGGCACTGTCCGACTTAAAAACTCCGTTCCCTTCATTTCAGGCATCCGTTGGTCCGAAATGATGACAGCCACCTCGCCCTCTTCCGCGAGCAACTCCAAGGCCCGAACGCCACTTTCAGCCTTCAGTACTTGAAAGTCTCGGCGAAAGGTCCTGTAAAGTAAATCCAAATTGTCGGGTTCATCATCGACAACCAGCATTTTGGCTTTTTTTGGACGTTCTAGGCTCATCAATTGCCGACTGATACTGTCTAGATCCGGAATCGTGTATTCCATAAGTTTTCTTAACGGCTGAAGTTTCTGCTATTTTAGTTTTGCCCTAATTCCGCCCAGAATTAACATTCTACAACCACACATCCAGAAAACCCTGCACAATAGAACAGCACAAATTTGACCCTTCTAATTCACTCTTCATGCCCCAGTCCGACCTTCCCATTGCTCTAGAGCAAACCGCTGCTGACCTTTTGCTCAGTGATACCCAGTACCAGCAGAAAATGCAGCGCCGTCAGGCTGTCCAAGCGAAACGACTCGAATCTTGTGCTGAACCCAAAGGTCTGATCATCGTCCACACCGGAAACGGCAAAGGAAAAACGACCGCTGCCCTGGGTATGGTGCTTCGATCGTTAGGCCATGGTTTTAGAGTTGCGATCGTCCAATACATCAAGGGCGCCTGGGAACCTGCTGAGAAAGCAGCATTTGCCTCTTGGGGCGATCAGCTTACCTTTCATGCCATGGGCGAAGGCTTCACCTGGGACACCCAAGACCGCGATCGGGACATCCAAATGGCTCAAGCCGCTTGGAAAAAATCCCTCGAATATATCCAAGACCAAGACTACGATGTCGTTCTTCTGGATGAAGTTAATATTGCCTTAAAGCTTGGATATCTCAATATTGAGCAAGTTTTAGAAGGTTTAGCCTTGAAACCCGACTTAAAACATGTGATTTTGACCGGGCGGGGCGCACCAGATGCACTCATCGATCGGGCTGATCTCGTGACCGAAATGAAAATTATTAAACATCCTTTCAAGGCACAGGGGATCAAAGCACAAGCTGGCATTGAATTCTAGATGAGAGTAACCAGTGTTCTAAGCGGATCCGCTGAATGTGATTTCCTCTATTGAATCGCCGTTATAATCGTGATCAAAACAGTCGCAGATGACAGAGAGAAGCTACGGGGTTGTTCAAGATACGCTGTTTTTCAGCCTAGTTCTGATCGCTTCCCTGAAAGAAGTAGCCCAAAACGGGGAATACTGGTATTTCAAAAGGAAGGGGAGAACTCATTCAGTGTGTTTTGCACCCACAAGATTTAGTAGTACTCCTTCATCTGTCGATTCATTCCAAGCGTTACTCCTAAGGTTTACTTGCCATGCCGACTTCTGATATCACCAATAATTCTTTTGCCACTGCGACCCGCCTAGTCGGGATTAATAATGCCCCTCAAGGGGGGATTGAACAGGTTCTCAACAGAACAGACAACCCTTTCGACTTCTACCGCTTTACGACGTCAGGCAGCAGTAACCTTCGGATCAACCTCACAGGCATCACAGGCGACGTTCAGCTTTCACTCTATAAAGTCGCGTCAGATACTGCGACACCAACAGAGTCCGATCGAGTCACGCTTCGTACGGGGAGTACAGGCAGACTCGCAGAATCCTACACCTCTACTTCCGACCCTCTTTCCCTAGCCGATGTCACCCCCGGTACCTACTACATCAAAGTAGAACAAGCAGGCATTGCGCTTCCA
>JANMIS010000852.1:0-2959 GCA_031375925.1 Synechococcales cyanobacterium OTE_70_concoct_197_sub | reverse complement strand
CCAGCAGTTGAAAGAGCTTGGTATCAATGCTCACTACTATCTATCGCCCGAAACTGCCCACGAGTGGCAGACTTGGCGTCGCAGTTTTAGAGAATTCGCCACCATGCTGTTCCAGCCCAAGCCCACACTCTCTGGCGTTTGGAGAGTTGATTTCGACACTCAGATTGGTCTGCAGAGTTATGTCATGACCTTTGTAGAGAAGGCTGGCCAGCTACTAGCGACGGCCAAAGCAAATTTGGGTGATCGTTCCCGAGATGTGGTATTTCAAGATGTCAAATGGGACGGCAACAGCATATCGTTTGTCGAAAACTTGAAATTCGCTGACAATGAAATCCGCATCGTCTACAAAGGCAAAGTTGCTGGTGACTCGATCGAGTTCTCTCGCAAAGTCGGCGACTTTGCCGAGGAGAAAGCGACAGCAACTCGTTCGATTCCAGCGAAAGAAGATGTTTCTGCAAACAAGGCGATGCCTGCCGATCCTGCGTCTACTGCCAGCTCATCGACTCCGCTTCGTCAACAAGCGGTTGCCATGGGTAGCTCGTTCGATCCTAACTTCCATATCTACCTCTGTTTCGGTCAGTCGAACATGGAAAGCGGCGGACGAATGAACGAGGACGATCGCCAAGTTTCCAACCGCATGTTAGTGATGGCTGATTTTGATCACCTCGATCGTGGCTGGGAGAAAGGGAAATGGTATCAAGCAATTCCACCCCTGGCAGCCCGTGGTCGCGGCATCTGTATGGTAGATTCTTTTGGTAAGCAGCTCGCGCAGTCCATGCCCGCCGACGTTCGCATAGGAATCATCAAGGTTGCGGTACCAGGATGCAAGATCGAACTTTTCCAAAAGGACGCGTTCCAAGACTACATTGCTGGCGAGCAGGATTGGATGAAAAACTTGGTACGAGGATATGCCGGCAATCCGTATCAGTATCTGGTCGATATGGCTAAAGAGGCTCAAAAACAGGGCGTCATTAAAGGAATACTGCTACATCAAGGCGAATCCAATACTGGCGACAAGCTTTGGCCAAGTAAGGTTAAATCGGTCTACGACAATTTGTTACAAGATCTAGGGCTGGCCCCGAACAGCGTGCCTTTACTAGCTGGCGAAATGGTTCATGCTGAACAGCAAGGCCGCTGTGCAAGTCATAACGAAATCTTGGCGCTCTTGCCTCAAGCAATACCAAATTCTCACGTTGTTTCCTCGCAAGGTTGCGCCACGGATGACAAACTTCACTTCAACGCCGACGGTTCTCGCGAGTTAGGCGGTCGTTACGCCGCGAAGATGTTGCCGCTCTTGAACCTCGTCGCACAACAACCAACTACATCTGAACCTGTACAACCAGCGGTCGAAGTCAAAATCGATCGCGTGCTAAAGGAGGCCTTCAAGGATTTGTACTTGATTGGCATGGCCGGCGATCTACCAACGCGTTACTCCGACGAGGAGTTAGATCTCGCGGCCGGGCATTTTAGCGCCATCACTCCTGAAAACTGCATGAAGCCCGAACGCATTCACCCCAGTGCGCAGCAGTGGACCTTTGAGCAAGCAGACGCAATCGTCCAGTGGGCACAGTCCAACAACATGACCATTCATGGCCATACCTTGGTCTGGCATGCACAAGCTCCCAATTGGTTTTTTGCAGACGGCGACAAAGATGTGATCCATCAGCGAATGAAAGAACACATTCATACATTGGTCTCACGGTACAAAGGTCAGTTACAGAGTTGGGATGTTGTCAACGAAGCCATCAACGACAACGGCAATGCCGAGACGTCACAGACTGAGCATTTGCGCAACTCCAAATGGCTACAGTCGATCGGTCCAGAATTCTTGACTCTGGCTTTCAAGTACGCGCACGAGGCAGATCCCCAAGCCGTCCTTTATTACAACGATTACAATATCGAGTCGGGGCCAAAACATGAAAGCTCGATGCTGCTGCTCAAGCGGTTGCTTGCCGAAGGTGCGCCTGTTCACGCGGTGGGAATCCAAGGTCATTGGCGGAGCGGTCGAGTTCCTTTTGAAGATATCGACAAGGCTATCTCCGACTATGCTTCGCTGGGCTTGAAGGTCAGCATCACCGAGTTGGATGTAACGATTCGCGGCGAGTCGGGCGGGCAGCTTGGTGGAGGATTCGGTCGACGATCGGGGAACATTAAGCCACCGTCGATCGAAGATCTGCAAGTGCAAGCCGATGATTACGCCAAGCTGTTTTCAATCTTCGAAAAGCACAGGCAAATCATCGAACGCGTGACTTTCTGGGGCCTCAGTGATCGTCGCACTTGGCGATGGGGACAACACCCGCTGTTGTTAAACTCGAACAACAAGCCCAAACTTGCTTATGCCGCCATTGTCAATATCGATCGAGCAGAAGGCAGTCCTTCGTACGATAACGCAAACACGCCAATACAGCTCAAAGTAGAAGACGGTGGCCAGGGTCCACATTCGGCAATCGCAACCGAATCTTCAACGCTATCCGGCATGACAATCTATCGCCCAGCCGACTTGTCGGTTTTTGGAAAGGAGAAAAAGCTGCCTGTGCTGCTGTGGGGCAATGGGGCGTGCGCAAACACTACCGAAGAGCACAAGAACTTTCTTAGCGAGATTGCTTCGCACGGCTACATTATTCTCGGCATCGGATTGCTCGATGAACTCGAAACTCGAGGAGAAGCTTCACGTCAAAGGACTCGTTCGAGCCAGCTTCTCGAGGCACTCGATTGGGTCATCGCCGAAAACAAGAATTCCTCCAGCAACTTTTTTGGCAAGGTTGATACGTCCAAGATCGCTGCTATGGGTATGTCCTGTGGCGGATTGCAGGCGATTGAGGTCTCCAGCGATCCCAGAATTACCACTACGGTCGTATGCAATAGCGGAGTGCTGCCGAGTCCTTCGCCGATGCCAATGATGCCAGCCTTAAAGAAGGAAGATCTCAAAAAACTGCACGGTCCGGTGCTGTATCTCATG
>JANMIS010000791.1:0-5629 GCA_031375925.1 Synechococcales cyanobacterium OTE_70_concoct_197_sub | reverse complement strand
CTCTGGCGAAAGTCCCGCGCCTTCATTTCCTAAAACCACCAACGTCGGCCCCGTCAAATCTACATCCCAAAGGGTTTTCTCTGCCCTAGGAAGCGTTGTGACAATTTGCATTCCAGAAGCTCTGGCGATTTGTAACCGTTCGGGAAGATTGTTAACCGTCATCATTGGTAGCCGAAACCATTGCCCTGCTGACGATCGCATCACCTTTGGATTTTCTAAGTCCGCGCTGTCATGACTCACCCATAGCCCCTCCACACCCGCCGCCGCCGCCGTCCTAATCATCGTCCCGACATTCCCTGGATCCTGAATCCGATCGAGCACTAACCCAAAGCCTGCGATCGGCACGTCTACGGCGGGCAATTTTGGACAACTCGCAACAATCCCCTCAGGATTCACGGTCAAAGCCATCGCCTTAAGCACCTCCTCCGTCACTAGCTCGAAACGATCGCTACACTGGGCAATTTTCTCTAATAGAGTGGGGTTCCGATCGGCCCACCGCTCCGTAAAGCAAACCACCTCAAACGATTGGCCTGCCTGAACAGCTTCATCTAGGAGGTTTTCGCCCTCCAAAAATAAAGCATTCATCTCTCGGCGATGCTTAGAAGTTTGTAGCTTCTTGAACAACTTCACCAAAGGATTTTGAGTGCTGGTGATCATAACTACTGACAATAGAACCCAAACTGCTTTCAAACCATAATGCGGAATCCGGGACTCGAACCCGGATGCCCGAACGGGCACTAGGACCTGAACCTAGCGCGTCTACCAATTCCGCCAATTCCGCTTAATCGCGCAGCAGAAACTCTGCCACAACGCCCCTAACTATTCCAGATTCCCCAATCCCTGTCAAGCCTTCAGCTTCAATTGGATTTTAAAGTGAGCAAGACTTGACATCATGGCCCCAAAATGGCGATCAAGAGAAATTTCTGAGGAAAATGCGTTGTAGAAGCTGCTGGGCGATCGTAGACATCGACCGACTTTCCTGTAGAATCAAAGCCAATTCAGCGTTCTTGTCTTAAATTAGTTGTCATTATTAGTTGTCATTAGTTGTCCCCGAGGGTACCGCCATTTCTTCTGTTCTTAGTTCTATGTCTCCTAATACTGTGATCTCCTCAGGTCAAGCCGATGACATTCTCAAGATTCAAGGTGGAAAAACCTTGAGCGGACAAGTCACCATCAGCGGGGCAAAAAACTCAGCCCTCGCCCTCATGGCAGGAACGCTTCTGTGCTCTGAGACCTGTCAGTTGCAAAATGTGCCATCCCTCGTGGACGTTCGCCTCATGGGCCAGATACTCTCGGCGCTGGGTGTCAAGGTTACAACTAACAATGATGTTGTTCAATTTGATGCCTCCAATCTGACCAGCACTGAAGCCCCCTACGAAATGGTCAGCAAAATGCGGGGAAGTTTCTTTATCCTCGGTCCGCTGTTGACCCGCATGGGTGAAGCGAGAGTTCCTATGCCGGGGGGCTGCTCGATTGGCGATCGTCCCGTGGATCTTCACGTTCGGGGTCTGCAAGCATTGGGCGCAGACGTGAGCATTGAGCATGGCGTCGTCCATGCCCGCGCGAAAAATGGCAAACGCCTAGTGGGCGCACAGATTTATCTAGACTCTCCCAGTGTGGGCGCGACGGAAAACATCATGATGGCGGCGACCTTAGCAGAAGGCGAAACTATCATCGATAACGCGGCTCAAGAGCCAGAAATTGTCGATCTCGCGGGTCTCTGCAATGCCATGGGAGCCAAAATCGAAGGCGCTGGAACCTCTCGCATCGTCATTCAAGGGGTTGAAGAGCTCCATGAAGCCGACTACCGTGTCATCCCCGATCGCATCGAAACCGCTAGCTTCATCCTAGCTGGAGCCATCACCCGATCGTCCATCATCGTGGATTCTATCAACGTCGCTCATATCAAACCCATCTTGGCGAAGCTGAAGGAAATTGGAATTGGCTACGAACTCGAATCTCCCACGGCCCTGCGCGTGATTCCGACCGACTCCTATCGCGGCACCGACGTCGAAACCCTTCCCCACCCCGGATTTCCCACGGATGTCCAGTCACCATTCATGGCCCTTCTAGCCTTAGCAGACGGCAACAGCGTCGTCACCGAAACCCTCTTTGAAAATCGGTTCATGCATGTGGCCGAACTCACTCGCATGGGAGCCGACATTAAGGTGAAGGGCAATGTCGCCATGATTAAGGGCGTCGCATCCCTATCTGGCGCACCTGTCATTGCCACGGACCTGCGTGCATCGGCGGCCTTAGTGATTGCAGGTTTAGCCGCAGATGGGGAAACCATTGTTAGCGGATTGCATCATATGGATCGGGGTTACGATCGTCTAGAGGAAAAAATGCGGGGACTCGGCGCAGATCTGATCCGTCTTCCGGGAGTCTAAATTAGTATTTTGGTTCTCATATATTGGTCAGACAGACGGATTGGTCTACTATTGACGAATATTGATGGACTTGGAACTACGGCCTTAATCCCGCTGCATTCACCAAGCACAGATGTTTGAATCGAGGTTTTGCTATGTCACTGGACTGGATTTCTACTGCCGATCGTTTAAAATCTCTACCGCCCTACGTGTTTGCTCGGTTAGATGAACTGAAAGCGAATGCCCGCGCGCAAGGGGTTGACCTGATCGACTTGGGGATGGGAAATCCGGATGGGGCAACGCCTGCACCTGTCATTGACTCCGCAATCCACGCCCTCCAAGATGTCAAAAATCACGGCTATCCACCCTTCGAAGGCACCCCCAATTTCCGATCGTCCATCACTGACTGGTATCAGCGACAATACAACGTCAGCCTGGATCCAAATGGTGAAGCCCTGCCCCTACTAGGTTCTAAGGAAGGCTTGACCCATTTGGCCTTGGCTTATATCAATCCGGGCGACTTAATTTTGGTGCCTAGTCCGGCCTACCCGCCGCACTTTCGAGGACCACTTATCGCAGGCGCTGACATCTATCCCATGATGCTTTCAGCTAAAAACGATTGGCTGATTGACCTAGGGGCGATTCCAGATGATGTTGCCGATCGCGCCAAGATCATGTATTTCAACTATCCTAGCAACCCCACTACCGCCACGGCTCCCCGGGAGTTTTTTGAGGATGTGGTGAAATTTGCTAAAAAGCATGAAATTTTGCTCGTTCACGATCAAGCCTATGCAGAGCTTGCCTTTGATGGCTATAAACCCACAAGTTTGCTAGAAATTCCTGGTGCAAAAGATATTGGCGTCGAGTTTCATACCCTGTCGAAGACCTACAACATGGCAGGTTGGCGCGTGGGATTTGTCGTGGGCAATCGTCACGTCATTCAAGGACTTCGGACCTTGAAAACCAACCTCGACTACGGCCTATTTTCTGCATTGCAATGTGCTGCTGAAACCGCGCTACAACTGCCCGATCGCTACGTCGAAGAAGTGCGTGAGCGCTATCGCAGTCGGCGCGACTTCTTAATCGCAGGGCTGGGCGAACTGGGCTGGGATATCCCAAAACCCAAGGCGACGATGTACCTTTGGATTCCCTGTTCTGTTGACACCGATTCCACTACTTTTGCATTGTCTATTTTACAAAAGACAGGCATCGTCGTCACGCCGGGGAATGCCTTTGGTGCAGGCGGCGAAGGCTACGTCCGCATTAGCTTGATTGCGGATATCGATCGCATGACGCAGGCCCTTCAACGACTAAAAAACGCGGGGATTCGCTACGACAAACCGATCGTCCTCAACCCTGAAGCCTAAAAACCACATCAAAAAGCAGCCTACTGTTTTCAGGAAGCTGCTTTTCAGATATGGTTTTACTCGGTAAAAACTGAGCTAATTCAAAATAGGCCTTAGTGCTTAGAAGCCTGCTGTAAAAGTCCATCAAACCACGGCTGGAACTGGTCACGCCTAAAAATCTGTGCTCTCTGCCGCTGATCAAACCGAACCAAACTAGGAATACCATGCTGTTTCAAACAGTCTTTCAACCAAGAGGCAACACCTTGACCGGAATCACAGGGCATCACAACTTGGAAAGGGCCATACATCAATAGCAAATGACTGTTACTGTACAATGGCGCATCTTCTTCAATCAAACGAGTCAAATAGGTATAGGGAGTGTAACTCTCATCATAAGAGCGCCTTGCGCCACCCCAACTCCGACTAGACGAACGTGTTTCTGAAGCAACACCACCTTCTACTTGATTACGACCATACCGACGAGTACGCTGTTGAGAATGTCTCTGGGACATATAACTCCTTAATATTACGGATAAAACCCCAATATCGATTCTAAATATTCCCTACGCCCCCTTTTTGTATCTGGGCGGCCACAAGGTCAAAAAACTGATACGGGTCAAAAAATTGGAAAATTAGTGCCGTGAATTGCTAGACACTAAACGCACAACCCTTAAGTACGCTACAGAAAAACAAGATTCATTTCCGTAGTCTTGAGTTGAAGCGAGTCAGGTGAAGAGAATTTAATCAACCTTTCGTACTAATACTATATTACCTTTCACAAAAAACGGCAAATATTTTTATTCCCTTTGCCAGTACTTTGTGATACAGAGAACAAAACAACACCGATCGTCGTGTGAAACTGCTTCCCTTGTGAGGCTAGAATTCAGAATAGCAACAGCATTAACAGCAATCCTAAACAGTAATCCTATGACAGCCTACGAATATCGAGCGGGTCTTGAAGGTGTTCCTGCCACCCAATCTAGCATCAGCTTTGTGGATGGAAAATCGGGAATCTTGGAATACAGAGGCATTGCAATTGACCAGTTAGCAAGCCAGAGTACTTTCCTAGAAACTGCCTACCTCCTGATTTGGGGAGGCTTGCCGAGTCGTCAGGAACTACAGGATTTTGAGGGGGAGATTCAGCGGCATCGTCGTCTCAAGTATCGGATCCGAGACATGATGAAATGCTTCCCAGAAAGTGGTCATCCGATGGACGCTCTGCAAGCCTGCGCCGCCGCACTGGGACTTTTTTATTCAAGACGAGAGATAGACGACCCCGCTTACATGCAGGAAGCCGTGGTAAGACTGTTGGCTAAAGTGCCCACAATGGTGGCGGCCTTTGAGTTGATGCGCAATGGCAACGACCCCGTTCAGCCTCGTGACGATCTAGGCTATGCGGCTAACTTTCTCTACATGCTCAATGAAAAAGAACCCGATCCATTTTCTGCCCATATCTTTGATGTCTGTTTGACGCTTCATGCAGAGCACACCATTAATGCCTCAACCTTTTCTGCCATGGTGACGGCCTCAACTTTAACGGATCCTTACGCTGTGATTGCTTCAGCTGTGGGCACCTTAGCAGGACCGCTCCATGGCGGAGCGGCAGAAGAAGTCGTGGGAATGCTAGAACGGATTGGGTCCGTGGAAAATGTACGCCCTTTTGTCGATCGCTGCATTGAACAAAAGCAAAAAATTATGGGCTTTGGCCATCGAGTCTATAAAGTCAAAGACCCCCGCGCCACGATTTTGCAAAGCTTAGCCGAACAGCTCTTCGATCGATCGGGCCAAGACCACTACTACGCGATCGCCGTTGAACTAGAAAAAGTTGTGGGAGAAAAAATGAGCTATAAGGGCATTTACCCTAACGTAGACTTTTATTCTGGCTTGGTTTATCGCAAGCTGGGCATCCCAACG
>JANMIS010000788.1:0-1371 GCA_031375925.1 Synechococcales cyanobacterium OTE_70_concoct_197_sub | reverse complement strand
ACTGAGACTAAGTAAAGATGCCCCTATTTATTTAAGTTTAAGTTAGTTTTCAGCCAAGATTTAGCCACCCTCTTCATCTACTCATCAGTCATTGGGAGATTCGTTGTGCAAGCGACCGAGCAACAGCAGCAAATTTTGCGCTTTTTTATTGAAGAAGCCAAAGAACACTTAGACACCATCGAGCAAGGACTTCTAAATCTTCAAGCGACCATGGCAGACTCAGAAGCCATGAACCATCTTTTCCGCGCTGCTCACTCTGTCAAGGGCGGAGCCGCGATGTTAGGAATTGATAGCATTCTGAAGACTGGACATTACTTAGAGGACTATTTCAAACTGATTAAAGAGAATCCGATCAAGGTCGATCGGAAACTTGAAGATCTGTTTTTACAAGGCTTTGACGGGATGAAGGAACTTGTTGAGGCGCTGCAAAGTCCCTTTGGTTTGCGGCCTGAAGACGAAGAGCAAGCGCTGAAACGATCGGTACCCGTCTTCAAAGAACTTGGTGAACACCTTCAAGTTTTGATTAAGAGCGGTAGAGCTGCCGCCAAGCCATCGCCTGCCGCTAATCCAGCCACGGCGCAAGTGCAGAATATTTTGAAAATGATGCTGCAACTGTTTAAGCAGGGCGATAATCCTAAGTCTCGCCAGCAGCTATCTATGCTTTGCACCAAGCTAGCCGCTCTAAATAAGACCTCTAAACCTTGGATTAACTTATTGCAGATGAGCCAGCGGGCGATCGCAAATCCTAAGGCTTCATTCTCAGCTCTTGCACCCGTCATTATTAAGGAATTAAAAACCAACAGCGAACTGGTGATATCTGGTCGCAGTGGTGAAGTCTTGCCAAGCCGAGCGCTCCAGAAATTAATTCCGTCCCAAGCCCTGCCAGAGACCTCTGCGGCGCGGACCGTTGTTAAGGCTGTTGCCGAGCCGATGATCGCCTCTAACCATTCTAGCAATTCTGCGAGTGCTGCTACCTCCAGCACTGCTTCGGTGGGCGTTGCAACCCGTCGAAATATTATGATCCCAGCGGATCCTAAGGGTGCAGCCCGCAGCCTTCTCGACCAGTTCAACAAGTCAGAATTGATTCAGATTGCTGAATTCTTGATGAAAGCAATTCAATAAACTCTTACAAGTCAACGTAAATGGATGAATCAAGGAATCTGTCAATTCAGGTTCCTTTTTTTTGATCTAAATCCTGGTTCTGTTTAGAGATGTTTAAATTTATATGTCTAAATTTATATTCCTAAATCTACATCTCTAAATTTGTAGCTTATATAAAGCTGACCCCAAGTTTTGCGGTGAAATTATAGAGAAACCCTGAGGCGTAAACCGATCGGACAATTTGTGCGAAATAATGAAATACAAGTGTCG
>JANMIS010000764.1:0-6011 GCA_031375925.1 Synechococcales cyanobacterium OTE_70_concoct_197_sub | reverse complement strand
AACCTCCCGCTCAGTTTTTAATGCTATTTTTTCGCAAAAAAAGCGAAATGACGGAGATGTAGTCACTGAAGTCAGCTACGCAGATGAAGTTGTCGTCGATCGTGAGGACGAAGCCGTCATCCAGCCGCCCCGATTACGACATTTAGAAGAAGCTCGATCGGCCCAAATCGAAGCCTACCGAGAATCGTTACAAGTCCCTGTTGCGGCTTCAGCGCCGACTTTCGAGTTCCTAGAATCGCACAGTGTGATTCCTGAAGATGTGATTCCTGAAGATTTCCAGCCCGAAGAGAAACAACCTCTCAAAAATCATCGACCTAAAAGCGATCGACGTAAAGCCCACCGTCTTGCCAAAAAACGGGTTCGCCGTAATCAAACCCTTGGGAAGCAACTCCAGGGCGTTGGGAAATCGGCCTGCAAGAGTGTGGGGAGAGGCTTACGGTGGACAGGAACTCTGGCGGGAAATCAATCTAAAGCCCTTTTTAAGGCTATTTATCCTCTTGTCGCAGGTTACGTATCAAAGCGGCGATGGAATTTTATTTTTGCTGGGATTATCGCATTAGCGGTGGGAACGGGCAGTGCAGCCGTTTGGTGGTTGTCTAAAGTCCCACCCGTTGCCGACTGTAGCAAGATTTCCAACTGGTCGCCAGATCACGAGCGTCTTTACTGTCTCCAAGTCGCAGCCGAATCGGGCAACCCGGATGACATTTTGAAGGGTCTGGATTTTGTTAAGGATTGGTCTAATACCCATCCTCTTTATGGTCAAGCTTCTCCATTCATGACCCAATGGTCTGAACAGCTAATGATTCTGGCGCGAGACCGCAATGAACGCCAAGATCTCGATGGCGCGATCGCCCTAGCCGAAAAAATTCCACAAAATAGTCCTATCTACAAAGAGACGCGCGAAGAAATCGATCGTTGGCAAGAAGCCCGCAACCTGGGCCAGAAGATCTACGACAAAATTCAAATCTCTCTAAAAAAAGGGTCCTGGGAAGAAGCTTCAGGCTTAATTTCGCGGTTATCCACTGTAACGGATCCGTCTTGGCAAAAACGACTCACCGAGGTCCGTCAGCAACTGGATGCTGAAAAATCAGCAGGCGTCGTGTTCAGGCAAGCGCAGGCTTTTGCGAAGGCCAGTCCTCCCGAAGCGCTCGGTCGCGCGATCTCCCTCACTGATCCTATTAACCGTAAAACGTTTGTCTGGCAGACTGCACTTAAGGAAGTCGAGCAATGGCGCAATCGAGTATTTGATTTGGCGATCGTCCAGCTCATTCAGAAAAAAAATGCCCCCACAGCCAACACTCTCATTACTTCTATTCCTTCAAACATCGCCCTCACTCCAGAACAAAGTCAATTTGTGCAACTCGCTCAGGCTAGTGAAGTGCTGAATGGGAAAGAGTCCGGAGCGCCGCTGCTTCAGCAAATGGGACGCATTGCCTTCGCCAATCAACTGCTCGCTCAGATTCCAGCGGAGAGTCGATTTGCTAAGGCGGCGGAAGCTTTGAAGCCGAAGCTGGATGAACGCAGCGAAGATACGCTTCAGCTAGAATCAGCCCGCGCCCTAGCAAATCTGGGAACCCTACCCTTTCTCCAAAGCGCGATCGTCCAAGCCAATAAAATTGGCCCGAACCGTCCTGGTCGCCTTCAATCTCAGACCTACATTGCCCAATGGCGCAAGGAAGTCGAGCGTCTAGAAGATGGACCATTGATTGCTCAAGCCACCCAGATTGCCAAGCAGGGTAATGTTAGACAATTTAATGCGGCGGCGGCGCTGATGGATCAAATTGTCAAAGGTCGAGCTTTGTATGGGGAAGCTCAGCGTCAAAAGCTAGGTTGGATTGCTCAGGCACAGACTTTGGAAGATCAGCCCATCTTGCGTCAAGCTAAGTCGCAGGCGGATTCGGGTCAGTTGAGTCAGGCGATTCAGACGGCGCGGAAGATTGCGTCTAATCGGGCGCTGTACGCAGAAGCCCAACGATCGATTGGCGACTGGGGCGATCAACTCCAGGCGATTGCCGATCGGGCAACCATGGAACGCGCGGCGGCTCTGGCGGCTAGGGGTAACTTGACCCAGGCGATCGATGCGGCTTCAAATGTTAGCAGCGGTGCGGTTTCTGCTGAAGCGCGATCGTCCATTTCTCAATGGTCCTCCGAGCGCGAAAAAGTGCGCCAGACCCGAGAAGTTCCGGCTGTCAGCACCCCAGAATCAATTCCTGTGGATCCATCTGCTGCGAACCGCGATCCTGAGCCACCTCGCCGTGATCCAGAACCCTCTGCTCCTCCGGGGCGTGAACCAGAGTCACCTCTGCCTCCTAGGCGTTCAGAGCCGCCCATTGAGCCGCTGCCCCTATCTTCTCCATGAATCAGTTTCGGACCCTGCCATTGCTATCTTGTCTCGTCATCGAGCCGGATGCGTCCAGTCGCTGGATGCTTAGTTTTCTATTACAAAATTCTAGTGAGAGCCTTGTTCAGATTGCAGCGGAATGTGAGTCGTTGGAGCTTGGCTTAGTGCGGCTGGATGCTTTGAGAACGACCGCTCGGCCTGTGCAGTTGGTTTTGTTGGGGAGTGGGCTGGAGACGGTGGATGCTTTGGTTCCTGTGGTGGATGCGATCGGTCGCTTTGCCCCAGAGGTGGCGATCGTGGTGATGGGTCAGTTACCTGCATCGGTGGAAGTGGTGAAGGAGTTGGGGGTTGCGGGCTATTGGTGGAAGCGCGATCGGCCCGAGGTTTTGTTAGAGATTTTGAAAACGTTACAACCTGAACCTATGACAACAAAGCCGTCGCGGGTGGTGATTTCGCCTGCGATTGCGGCCTTGGGGCGACTGTCTCGATCGGCAGATTTGAAAGATTTAGGTGGCTTGGGAGGGGTGGATGCTCGGTTTTCGACCTTCGATCGGGCGTTGGCGCAGTTAGATTTTCAGTTGCGATCGCAGCGACTCAATCGACCGAAGCGCTGGTTTTTGCAGGGGCGCATTCGGGAAATTTTGGCGGCGCGATGGATTGCACAGCAGATTTTGCCGCGTCAGACTGCGATCGGTCCGGCTCAAACAAATCGAGGCGTCAGTCCGAAAAGTGCTAGAGCAAAGCAATTTGTACGGCAAAGCCTTGGCTCACAAAAGGCGCAGCCAGGGATAGCAGTAGAAGCGGCGACAGCCCGGACTGATAAATCTAAAGCATCACAGTCTCGATCGCTGATGCATGAGACTAATCGATTGTCGATGCTTTTTGACCAGTTTATTGTCAAGCTAGATGCAGCACGGACGGCACCTTTGGGCGGCTTGGATAACCTTTCGCCGCTGCCGCTGGAAATTGATTTGCTAAGCGATGTCCTAAAAGTAGAATTGCTCATGCTAACGGCCCAAGTCCTTCAAGCTGAAACCCAGGCATTGCGATCGGAACAGTTAGGACTAGCGGCCTTGTACGATCGGCGGCTTTTGATTTTGGAAAGCATTTGGTCGGTGGTTTTGACGCAGTTTTTTAAAGGAGATCTAGAAGATTCATCACTGGAAAGCCTGCTAATACAGCGCCCAACGGTCAGTCAACTGCTGCTGCAACGCATTCCATTGGTCACAGATTGGATGGCCTATGGGTTACTGGAAATGCCGCTAAGTCTAGATAATCAGCCCTATGATCCAGGGACGCCCCAGGCCGATGCTCGCGCTTTGCTGCTGCTAGAAAATACCATCATCAGCTTAGCAAATGCCGTCTTGCAGCCCTTCCTCAATCAATTTAGCGATGTGGAAGGGATTAAGCGGCGATACTTTCATGGGAAATATCTTTCCAGTCGCGAACTTGCAAGATTTCGGAATGACCTATCTTGGCGCTATCGCCGCGATCGATGGCTAGATACACCCACGGATATTTTTGAAAGCCAATACCGCGCATACCATCTCTCGCTTCAAGGCATCCGAGAAACAAAGCTTTACGCTTCTCGTCAGAGCGAACTCCAGAGCCTCTCGGGGCTGAACTTGGGCGTGACTTTGCTGCTAGAAACCCGCGATGCAATCGCGCCTCGGCTCAAATCGACCTTTGCGCTGCTAGGAACAGGCGTCGTGTATTTTTTGACTGAGATTGTGGGGCGGGGGATTGGGTTGGTAGGTCAGGGCATTGTGAAAGGAATCGGGAATGCGTGGCAAGAACGACGATGAGAGAATTTTCTTAAATTGGGCTGTGTCATTTTTAATGAGAGAGACTACACTAAAGCTGTCGTCATCACATCTCTTTAGGTCCATGCGGCCAGTTTCATTAATAGGACAGCACTATGATTGAGTCCATTTTGGGTGCAGTTACCCTCATGATTGCGGGATATTTAATTGGGTCGGTTCGCGTCATTGAGGAAGGTGATGAGGGCTTGGTGCAGCGCTTGGGTGAATACCAACGCACCTTGAAACCGGGACTAAACTTTGTGGTTCCATTGATGGACAGCGTGGTGGTGGACACGACCCGCGAACAGCTTTTGGACATTCCGCCCCAGAAAGCGATGACCAAGGACACCGTGCCGATCGAAATTGACGTGGTGGTGTATTGGAAAATTAAGGATCTCTACACGGCTTACTATAAGGTTGAAGATCTAGAAGCTTCTTTGTCAAACCTCGTTCTTAGCGTCGTGCGCAATGAAGTGGGTCAGCTTGACTTAAGCGAAACCATGTCCGGCATGAACAAACTGAACGAAGCTCTCAAACTAGAATTGCAAGCGCCCGCAGATTCCTGGGGCATTGAAGTGGTCCGGGTCGATGTTCAAGAGATTATTCTGTCGCAAACCGTACGCGATTCTCTGGAGAAGCAGATTGCTGCAAAAACTGAGGGTCAAGCCACAATGTCTAAAACTCAGGCAACGGTGAAGTCAATCCAACAGATTTCAGAAGCGCTTCAATCATCAAGTGATACTAAAGCAATTTTGAATTATTTGATTGCAAAGGATTACGTCGCGTCGAATGAATCGGTGAGTAAGAGTTCAAACTCTAAAATTGTCTTCATGAATCCAGGTGCATTGAATGAAGCCGTGACGGATTTAATTAATGGTGCTGATACTGGTAGTCCAAATTCTGGCAATGGCGCTGCATAGACCTTGATGGCCCCCTAACCTCCAATTCTGGGGGAACTAGAACCAATAAGTAAGCCCCCGATTGTCTAATGATCGGGGGCTTACTTATTGATTGGAACGGTTATTGAAATAGGTGTAAACCATTCTAGAAACCTGTGGAATGAAGTCCCAGGCGGAGTCTTCACGATCGTTTGCCACAATCACAGCAGCAATATAGCGTTTGCCGTTGGGCATTTCGATGATGCCTGCATCGCCCAGTAGTGAACCAATGTATCCGGTTTTGTGAGCGATCGTGGCACCGGGACCAATGCCAGCGGCAAGGAGTTTGCGGTTTTTGACGCGGCGCAGAATGTCGAGGGCATTC
Source organism: Synechococcales cyanobacterium OTE_70_concoct_197_sub (assembly GCA_031375925.1). Classification (GTDB taxonomy): domain Bacteria; phylum Cyanobacteriota; class Cyanobacteriia; order Leptolyngbyales; family Leptolyngbyaceae; genus JAAFJU01. The sequence continues at coordinate 605 of JANMIS010000764.1, read as the reverse complement.
GCTTGGGAACTCGGCGAAAGGAGGGATTGCCGATCGAGCATGACCAGTAATTGAACCAAGTCTTTAGGAGTCGTGGTATTGCTGCCTTCCACATCGGGAAGCCAATCTCTAAGGCGAGTATTAGACAATCCCATTTGCTGAAATCTTTGATTGACGGCAGCAATTCCCCCCAAGCGTTTAATCACCATGTTAGTAGCGATGTTATCGCTAATGGTAATCATTTTATCAATGACCAATTGAGCGGGAATTCGACTGTTAACAGGCAAATCTTGAAAATCACCGGATTCACCGACGATCACATCACGGGTCATGGTCCAGGTTTCATCAAGACGAATGGTTCCGGCATCAACGGCTTGAAAAAATGCGATTAGGATGGGTAGTTTAATGACGCTAGCAGTAGAGTAAACTTTGTCACCATTAAAATCAACGTAGTCGCCTGTCTGAAGATCTAAGAAGACAACGCCTGTGTTGAGGCTGGGATAGCTTTTGCGGACGGCGCTGAGGCGGTCTTTGAGCCAAGTGATTGATTTGCCTGTGGGAATGAGTTTGCTGTAGCTGATGGGCGGCGGGGCGGGGACTAGTGGAACGGCGATGGCGATCGGGTT
>JANMIS010000070.1:0-2835 GCA_031375925.1 Synechococcales cyanobacterium OTE_70_concoct_197_sub | reverse complement strand
TGAGATAAGCCCGCAAGGGATAAGCCTGACCATTCTAGGGCTTCGGGGCTGGGCAGCAGAACAAGACGAGTGCCTTCAGGAAGGTCGATCGGATCAACGGGTTCTATTTTGCCATTTTTGACGATCGCAAGTACGGGAATAGACATGGTGCCAATGCCTGAAAGAATTATATCTATCTTAGCAATCTTGAAGGACGATCGAACATTTCCACAAGTCCGATCGCACAATTTAAAGAACGCAAAGAAGAAAGTATTTTGATTTTGGCTTGAACGAAAACCGATCGATCGTTAGGCTGATTGACGCTGGGGATGTTGTTGAATGTATTCCGAGAGAGCGATATTAATAAGTTGATGGTAGGTTCGATCGCTGGATTGAGCAGTGAAATAATCAACGATGTTGTCATCAAGGAGAACTTGCAAGGGACGTTTTCCAGGTTCCACTTCTACGCCACCAAACCGGACCTTCGATCGCGCAATCTGAGCTTCGGTCAGTTCGGTGATTTCAGGTAGATCTGAAAAATCAATATCTTCATCTTGCATGGCATCAATTCTTGCCCAATCGGTTTCAGATGTTGTCGGAGAAGATGCGTTGTTCATGTTTTGTTCCCTTTCTAAATGAAATGATACGGATTTCACCATTACTGTCAGTATGAACAATGGCAACAAAGCGTCCTTGGAGAAGTCCCAACGTAATAAACCGCTGTTCTCCGTAGTCGTAGCGATCGTCCTCGAAGGTGAAGGTTAGATCTGCAAAGACGTATTTAGCATCATTGAAGTCAAATCCCTGTTTGATGAGGTTCGATCGACGTTTGTTTTCGTCCCAGGTGAAATTCATGCCGTCATTATAGCAAAAGGACGTTGGCGAAGCCTCCCGGAACGGGAATCGCCTTCCCCCTCCATCCTCATGTTCCCCCTTTCCAAGGGGGTTAGGCAGGGTGGTTTCATACAAGGAAATCAAAGACTTTCTGAATCCTGTTAGCCCAAGATCGCAGAGCTTGGGGAACAGTCCGGGAACCCTGTCGTCTTGCCAAAGTAATCGCAAACGTATTTAAGATCGCCCAGTTGACGGGAGCATGTCCGCCTCTACGAACTGGATTATCTTCTTTAAACGTGACATCTTTGACCCAATGCAATCCATTTTCAATCTGCCAATGCCCCCGAGTGGCATCAAGTAAATTGGATGCAGTCCAATCTCGACTGCTCAAATAATAGACGGTCTCGGAAAATGGACTTTGGTTTCGGACCCCGGTGCGTTGCACTTTCCCAACACTGCTGAGATTGGGGTATTTCGTGGCCAGTTTTGGACTGGGTTCAAACACCTGAACCGTTCGGTAAACGCTGCGGCCATGGGACTCGTCCTGTGCTAAAGCGACAGATTTTACATCCTGACTTTCGGTGAGGATCTCGACCTCTTCATAGGTCGTAGCTCTATTTTTCTTGAGCGCCAACAAGTAATCTTGTCCTGTTTTATTCACCGCTTTAACGGTCGCCTGGGTCGTGGGTCGCGCATCAAAACTGAAGCATTGACCGGGAGGCAGGTCGGGTAATTGCGCTAGCAGCGCTTGGGCGACATGGATTTCACTACATTTTTTATTCTCCATCATCGCAATTTGAATCACCCCGACCTCGTGACTATAGAGCGACACTAAACTGACAAAGTTTTGCATCGTTCCATTGCCGCCAGTGCTGGTACATCGAATACTTTTTCCATCAATGGGCAACAAACAAGCCTTCAGGGGCGGCAACGTGGCGATGGCCCATACGTTAAAGGTCTCAATCCAGCCTTGGGGTGGAATTTGAAGGAAGATTCGTCGAAAGGTGGAATAGGAGGGCATGGCTTGGGATTCCGGTAAGCTCAGTAACCGCCTGATATCTGTGTGATGGTCGTCACAAAAATTTGCCAGACAGCGATATCCAGGGTATCCGCATAAGAATCCCATGAGACTTAAAAATAGGATCATCCACAGTGGATGACGGCGACCTTTAATATTGCGAATATTGCGAGGGTCAGGAATTTGCTTTAATTGAGAGATGAGGGCCATGGACTGACTCGACTGAATTATTACTACTCAGTCCATCCTCATTTTCTTAGGGCTAGATGATGAATATTCAGCCCTAAATCATTTTCCTGTATTTGTATGAAACCACCCTGCCTTTTCAAGGGGGGTTAGGGGGGATCGAGCCTCCGCAACCACGATCATCCCCCGATCGCTCCCCGACTGATACAACGTCGGCACAAACCAATCCTCCAACCGCATCACCACCCGTTCCTGCCCGCGCGATCGCTCCCCCCGCTTCTGGTCATTGATCAACCGTCGCCGCGCATTATCCAGCGACTCCCCGACCTGCTGACCCTGCACCAAATTCTCATAAAACTCCCCAAACAACTTCTGCGTCGTCACCGCCAGCACCGAATAACTCATCGCAATCACCGTCGATGTCCCCGCCTGGGTCAACCTCGCCGCCACACTGCCCAACGCAGTCTCCCCCGCCACCGTCGCCGACTGACAAGCCGATAACACAATCAATCCCGGCACCCGCTGATTCAACAGCTTGCCCAACGCCTTTGCATCCACCAGATCCGCCTTACCTGACTCATCCTCAAACACCAAATAGCCCAAATTATTCCGAAACGTCCCATGCCCATCAAAATGCAAAATATCGATCGCCGGAAGCTGCCGATTCGCCAAACGCTTCCGCAAACTTTCCGTCGTCGCAGGCCGCAAAAATTCCACCGAAATCCGGTCTTGACCGTGCTGATCGATCGCATCCATCACCGCCTGCGGATCAAGAAAGCCCTCATCCACAGGCCGACTCACCACAAACAGCAGATGCA
>JANMIS010000730.1:0-2492 GCA_031375925.1 Synechococcales cyanobacterium OTE_70_concoct_197_sub | reverse complement strand
CAATCGATTTCGGCTTATTTATGATCGACTGGTGTCTGAGCGCGTGCCCAATGCCATTAACTTAAGGAGAGTGCTTGTTGAGTTTGCCATGCTCACCCCCTCCCCCCTTCGGGGTACTCACATCTATGCGCTCATCGATCGGGCCATTCCCTTTGAAGCCTGCCTTTACCATCAAGTTTTGCCCTTGAGTTTGGTCGATAACCAGCTTCGTCTTGGAATGGTCGATCTTGTTGATGTGAGTGCTCTCGACTATCTTCGTAAGGTCTTGGCCTACCTCCACTATCGCCTGATTCCCCAAGTCATCCCTTCAGACTTACATCATCAGCTTCTATCCGGGTATCTAAAATTCAAAGCCCATCAGGACGCAATCGCCCCGGTGGAGGAACCCACGATCTTTTTTGAGCGCCCCCCAGCCCCGATCGCAGAAGACGAAGACTTTGACGGACCTCCCACGATTTTCTTCGATCGGCCTGTGATGAGCCTTGAAGGTGTAGAGGATGAACCAACCCTCTCCTTTGAGAAAAACCAACAAGGCTCTCTAGAGGCTGAACCCAAGCTTACAGAAGCGAAGCCGATCGCCCGCCAAGGTCGGGAAACCCTCATTATAGAAGCCCCAACTGCCTTCAACGAGGCAGAAATCAAGCCTGAAACCCAGCACAGCAAGCCCAAGCTCCCATTGGCAAAGCCTCCTGCAACCGTCCCCCTGCCTTCATCACCGCAGTTCGATCGCAGCACTGTCATTCAAGACGTCACCCCGGTCACGCCCCCTCCTGCCATTGCGGTTCCCGGTCATGCCTTACCGCTTCTAAACGTCAACACCCTGTCGCTTTCCGCCGATCAACTGCTTGTCCTTACCCCTAAGGAACTGTTAGGAGCCTTACTCGGACGTATCCTCACCAGCGGCATTGGTCGGCTTTACTTTGAGCATCAGGGCGAGGTGGGGCGAGTTCTGTCTAGCGATAGCGGCGTCTTTCAGACGGTGATTGAAGGCTTACCGATCGCCACCCTTACTGGAGTCATCGCCGAACTCAAGCATCTCACCGCTCTACCGCCCACCCCCGTTCAACAGACCATTCAAGTTGAAATCGAACGACTCTATGATAAAAGTCGTCTTCTCCTGCGCCTACGCCTTATTCCCAAGCAAGCAGAAGCAGGCAAAACTCATGCCGAAGATGCCACCCTTCAGATTTTGCAGGGAGCGGCACTGCGTTTTTATCAACAGCAACAGGTGTCGAGTCTCAGCCGAGATACCCTCTCCGTGGCCCGTCAACTCCAGCGCAAAGTCGAAGAGCTGCACCGCCGATCGCGCGCCACCCCGCCGATCGACCCTGACGAACTAACGGTCATGCCCGAACTACAAGAAGTCCTCCAAAACGTCAAAAGCCAACTGATCGAAATCGAACGTCAGACCGCTTCCATCCCTCGCTGAGACCTCCATTCGTTGCTGACACCACTAGCTAATTTAGACCGCTCTCCTGTATCCTAAGAGATCACTTGGGCGGACTTACTTAGGATTTAGGGGCGGATTTAGGGGCTATGACAGGGCAAATTACACTTCTTTCAAAACGTGAAATCGAGAAAATGCGTGTCGCAGGCCATTTAGCAGCGAAGCTCCTTAAGCATTTGGAAAGCTTTGTCAAGGCAGGTGTCAGCACTCAGGCCCTGAACGATGAAGCAGAACGCTGGACCAAAGCACATGGAGCCAAGAGCGCGCCTCTAGGGTATGGTGCAGAGGGCGATCGTAAGGCATTCCCCCGATCGATCTGCACTAGCGTCAACGAAGTCATCTGTCACGGCATCCCCAGCCCCAAACAAATCCTAAAAAATGGTGACATCATGAATATTGATGTCACGTTAATTGTCGATGGCTATCACGGCGACACGTCCCGCATGTATTTTGTCGGCGAACCGTCTCCCACTGCTCGCAAGCTTGTGGAAGTCACGAAAAAATGCCGTCAATTGGGAATAGAGCAAGTGAAGCCGGGGAATCACATCGGCGACATCGGGGCGGCGATTCAGGAATATGCGGAGTCCCAGGGATTTAGCGTAGTGCAAGATTTTGTTGGACATGGCATTAGCAATGTGTTCCACACCGAACCTCAGATTTCCCATTATGGGAAGTGGGGTGACGGTAAAAAAATGCGCCCTGGAATGGTTTTTACAATAGAACCGATGATTAATGAAGGCACCTATGAAGTGAAGTTGTTAAAGGACAATTGGACCGCGATTACCAAAGATAAGAAACTATCGGCGCAATACGAACATACGGTTGCTGTCACCGATACAGGTTATGAGATTTTGACGCCCTACGAAGATTAGAGTGATGCCGATGTGTAATGGGCTTTCTAAAGCTTAGCTATTAGGAGGAGCGATTAACAATGGGACGGGGTGGCGGTTTTTAAAGTTGGAAGGGACAACAGTGGACCTTGGACCTGACAGAGTATTCACTGAATCCCGTGGATCAATTTCTAGGGACATTGGTTTGGATGGCG
>JANMIS010000713.1:0-3781 GCA_031375925.1 Synechococcales cyanobacterium OTE_70_concoct_197_sub | reverse complement strand
ACGAGCTAAAGCAGCCCGATAATTATAGCCAATTAGGGTAGAATGTACGTAATAGTTTTATCCTTTGTCTATGCCCATGCCCCAAGATGAAAAAAATATCACTGACGATCCGACTCGTCAGCCTCCGACGCCCCTCCGGTGCATTTTAGGGGCGATCGTGGCGGGCTTTATTGCATCTCTGCTGTGGCGATTGACGAATTCTATTGCCATTAGTTTTGCCAGTACACCGATCGATTCACCCAATATGATTGTGATTCGGATGTCTACGGCAGTTAGGACCTTGGTGGTGGGCATGAGTTCTTTGGGAACCGGGATTTTTGCATTGGCGGCTGTGGGGCTGACAGGTTTGGCTTTACAATTGCTGATGGGAAAAGTTCAACCGGAAAAAGCAGAATGACGATCGGCATTTGGGTATTAGGGGATCAGCTTTGTTTGGAGCAGGCCGCGCTGCAAGGAGTTGAAGCCAACACGCCCGTTATTTTGATCGAATCGTTAGACCATGTTCGAGTTCGGTCTTATCATCAACAAAAACTAATTTTAGTCTGGTCTGCGATGCGGCACTTTGCAGCAGAGCTTAAAGCTAAGGGATTTGATCTGACTTACTGTGAGAGCGATCGGTTCTCTCAGGCGCTACAAGCTTGGGTCAAAACCAAAGGCATTACTGAACTGCGAATCATGCAGCCAGCGGACAAACCGTTTGGGCAGGCGATCGGTCAACTGGATTTACCCTGCGAAATTACATTGGTTCCAAACAATCAATTTCTCTGGACTGAAGAAGAATTTAAAACTTGGTCTACAACGCGAAAGCGATTGCTAATGGAAGACTTCTACCGGGAAAGTCGTAAACGCTTTGATTTGCTAATGGATGAAAAGGGAAAGCCCGTCGGCGGCGCGTGGAACTTCGATAAAGAAAATCGTAAACCCCCGAAGAAAAATGACCCGACGTTTAAACCGCCTGCTGCACGCTGGTTTAAGCCCGATGCTATTGTTCAGTCGGTGATTAAAAAAGTCCAAGATTTGTCACAATCTGGCACCGTTGAAACCTATGGCAGCGCAGACAGTTTCGGCTGGGCAGTGACCCGATCGCAGGCCCTCGAAGTCCTCGACACCTTCATCGAAACGCGCCTCTCAACCTTTGGACCCTATGAAGATGCGATGGTCACAGGTCAAGATACTTTGTGGCATTCCATGCTGTCGCCCTATTTGAATTTGGGATTATTAACGCCGATCGAAGTCGTTAAGTGCGTGGAGTCTGAATTCAACTCTCGCGATGACATCGAAATCAATAGCGTTGAAGGATTCATTCGCCAAGTGATTGGCTGGCGCGAATATATGCGCGGGGTTTATGCCTTAACGAGTGACGATGAAACCCGCGAAATCCCCTACGCCGAATCCAATTGGTTTGATCATCAGCAACCCCTGCCGGAGTTCTTCTGGAATTCTAAAAAAGCAACCATGAATTGCTTAAAACAATGTCTCGATCAAACCGAACGCACGGCTTATAACCATCATATTCAGCGCTTAATGATCTTGAATAATTTCGCTTTAATTGCAGGATACAATCCCCAAGAAATCGAGGATTGGTTTCATTCGGTATTCATTGACGCTTATGACTGGGTGATGCAAACCAATGTGATTGGCATGGGGCAATATGCGGACGGCGGATTACTTGCATCAAAACCCTATGCGTCTTCTGCAAACTATGTCAATAAAATGAGTGACTATTGCAAAGGCTGTCAGTATGATTTTAAATCTCGCGTTGGTGACAAAGCCTGTCCTTTTAATTATTTTTATTGGGATTTTCTCGATCGTCACCGCACAAAGCTCACGACCCAAGGCCGCATGAGTTTCATTTTAAAAAATCTCGACAAGATGGCTGATGGTGAATTAGAGCAAATTCGAGAATTAGCGCGATCGTGGCACAAAAGTTGATGGCGGGTTGGGGCGGTTCGCCAGAAACCTCACACCTCACCGCGAATTGTAAACTCATAATCTCCACCCGGCTCTAATTGATAATCTCTAGCCTCTAAAAAACGACCCAGAGGTTCTTTAATTAAGGCACGGCCCTTAGACGGCTCGATCGCCAAATGTCCCCGCCGAAAGTCCCACACAAAAGTCCATTCATAGTGGGCCGCATGAACCTCACCTTCTAGACGGCCCACCTGCCAGGACTGGCGCAAGACTCGGACATTTACGCGGGTTTGAGGTAATCTTCGCACGTCACTCTCCAGCCACACGATTGTTGAATAGATTCATTGCCTTCTCCACCCCATCCCGAATACTGACCTCGATCGCACTCACCGCAAACTGATTGACTTCTTGAATTAGCTTCTTCTCAGTCGGCGAAAAACTGCCCAGTACGTGGGAAATTGCATCTTGATCCTTCGACCCGATTCCGACTCGCAGCCGAGGAAAGTTCTGGGTTCCCAAGTGGGCAATCGCCGACTTCATGCCGTTTTGTCCGCCCGCTGAGCCGTTCAGTCGCAGCCGCAGTCGCCCCACAGGCAAATCCATATCGTCATAGACGACCATCACCGCTGCCGCCTCTAATTTGTACCAGTCCAGCACTGCCCGAATCGACTGCCCCGAACTGTTCATGTAGGTCAAGGGCTTCAGCAAACGGATTTTTTTGCCGCCGATCGTCCCTTCCCCGAAGAGTCCCTGGAACTTTTTGTTCTCGGCCAGGGGGATTTGCCACGATCGGGCCAGTTCATCGATGACTACAAAGCCGATGTTGTGACGGGTTCCATCGTACTTTGCGCCGGGATTTCCCAATCCTACGATCAGTTGGGGAAGCTTTACGATCGGGGCAGTCGAAGCATCAGTCATGAAAAATAAGCGTCACAAAAATAAACAACAAATAAACAACAAAAATTTACAGCATACAAAATTAGACTTCAGCAAATTAGACTTCAGCCGACTGCTCAGAAGCGGTCTCTAGCACTGTCACCTCAGCAACCGTCTCAGGTACCACGATGTCAGCATCAGGCACCTCTGCCGCCGCTGACAAACTCGGAGGAGCTTCTAATTTGGCGGTCATCGGCTGTGACAGGACATTCTCAATCTCTTCAGCTTCCTTTTTAAATTCATCTTGGAACTCTCTAGAAGCCTCCTGAAAGCCCTTCAGTGCCTTCCCGACGCTCTTCCCAATCTCCGGCAGCTTCTTCGGCCCAAACACTAAAAGCGCCAGCACAGAAATAAGCACCATCTCCGGCAATCCAATCCCAAACACGTTCATACGCGCGCCTCCAGCAAAGTAGGTCGGTTTTTGTGAAAACCCTTCTCTAACCTTAGCAGCAAAAAACCCCAGCAAAGCCAGGGTTTTCTCAGTCAAAATACAGAAGCCTTATCTCAGGATGGTCTCGGCGGCAAATGCTTCCGATCGCCCCTAGATAAGCGGCTTCTCTAGTTACCCAAACTCTTCCAACCCACAGAGAAGTCTTCCAAGAGAAGAGAACTGTTGTAGATCTGCAAGATAATCAGCAGAAATACGAGAAATAGCGCCATGAAGACTCCCATAACAACCGTCGTACCCCAACCAGGGACAACTTTCCCGTATTCTGAATTCAAGGGGCGAAGAATATCCCCGAGCCGAGTGCGCTGTGCCATAACTTACCTGCTTGTATAGTCCTGACGGAAATGTGTTAAATCTGCGTTACATTATAGGGGAAAGATCCTCATAATCCGAGAATGACTATGGAACCCGCAATGGCTCTTAACATTTCTATCTGTGCAGCCCTCGTCGGTCTGGCAGGTTTTTCTATCTATACGGCGTTTGGCC
>JANMIS010000679.1:0-5023 GCA_031375925.1 Synechococcales cyanobacterium OTE_70_concoct_197_sub | reverse complement strand
ATTGCGCCAAGGTCTTGATGTCTTCAGTGATGGTGAGAACGCTGCTCATCGATCGGTTCCCTTTAAAATCTATTTCTTCAGTTTAACGCAGCCGATCGCTCGTCGAAAAGCTGGGGAGCGATCGGTTAATTATCAAGATCAATATTGGATAACCTTTCCAATCGCTCCGTCTGGGCTTGAGCTGTTTCTAGTAATTTTTTCCAGTTGTCAGGAGGGTTATCATCGTCCAACATCCTCCCAAACACTTGATAAGCATCAGTTTTAGAATTATAGGCCCGTTTACAGGTTTCGTCGTTAACCCAGGCAAAGACGATGATCTGCTGCTCTTGATGGAATCGGAAAAATAATCGGTACTGTTGGAAAAATTTAGCTCTAAACCAGTGCTTATGAGCCTCACCTAGGGTATTTCCTTGGCGATAGTCTTTTCGGGTGGGGTCTTGAGGGATGACTTCCAATATCAGGTTTACGATCGCGGTCAGTCGTTTTGTTGCATTTTTATTTTGATAGGTTTCCGGGTGTTTTTGGCGAAGTTTCTCAACTTGTGCAATAAGTTCTTCAAGTTGATCCAAGAAAAGCGGATGGGCGAAGATCGTCCATCCATTGCGGGTAATAGGCAGTGGTTTCGACAAGATTATTCATCCTCATCAAGCAATGGAGCATCAAGATCAACGTCCATCCCCATAACTAATGATTGAGCACGATCGATAAGATCGGATGAGATTGGTTGGATCGATTGAGGATGATCACTCATATCTTGAGCCAGAAAATCTAAAAACTTTTCAAGGACTGGATCCGCCTCTGCTTGTTCTCCGCGTGACAACACAACTCGTCCATCTGATTGAATCGTATAGAAGATTTTATCGCGCTTGCTGAGTCCCAAAGCTTGACGAATAGCTTCAGGAACGGTTGTCTGATATCGATCGGTCAAGGTTGATTCTGATCGTGGGGCTGAAGAATTCATAGCAACCACAAAATAACTATCTTCATTGTAATGCACTTGCATTGTTTGAATCAAGATTTTGCCTATCAAAAAGCCTGGGACCGATCGCGCAGTCCCAGGCTTTTTCTGTAATCAAATTAACTAGATTTAAGCAAATCCAGAGGCAATCACAAACACAATCACAGCACCAAAGACGATCAACGCATAGAACTGCGCTCGACCGTTTTCGATGTACTTCAGCCCTTCGCCCGTCAACAACGTGAGGAACCCAGTCAAATTGACCACGCCATCCACCACTTTGTAATCCACTTCCAGCACCTGACGCGCTAGACGACGCGAACTACGGACAAATACCGCATCGTAGACCTCATCGAAATACCATTTGTTTTTCGACAGGGCATACAGAGTTGGGAAGCGATCGGCCCACACAGAAGGATCTACTTTGCGCTGGAGATACATCAGAACGGCGATCGAAATCCCCACCAAACCAATCCCCACCGAACTGCCGCCCATGATCAAGAACTCCGGCAAATCCACGGGTTCCTGATGAAAGACTTCACCCGGTGCATGAATAAAGGCTTCAAAGTAATTGGCAAAAGGCGTACCTAAGAGACCGATGAACATCGACGGAATCGCCAACACCATCAGCGGCAAAGTCATCGTTAATGGCGATTCATGGGGTTTGCCGCCGTGATGATCATCGCCGTGACCGTCATCGTGAGCTAGAGTCTCGATCGCCCCCAGTTCCTTGGCATTCATCGCACCCGGACCTGCCGAAATACCCATTTTACGAAGCTGTTCGCCTTCGATCGTGCTGAGAATCATGGCATCATCGGCCCGCAACTCCCCTTCAAAGGTCTGGAAGTACATGCGGAACATATAGAACGCGGTGATCCCCGCTGTGACGAAACCAATAAACCAAAGATTTGGATTCGCTTCGTAGGCGCGGTGCAGAATTTCGTCCTTAGACCAAAAACCAGCGAAAGGAGGAATCCCGCAAATCGCTAAAGTCCCGATCAAGAAAGTCGTCGCCGTAATGGGCATCAACTTCCGCAACCCACCCATCAATCGCATGTCCTGCGCATAGGCTGGATTATGGCCAACCGCTTCTTCCATTCCGTGAATCACAGAACCCGATCCCAAGAACAACATCGCCTTGAAGAAGGCATGGGTCACAAGGTGAAACAAACCCGCGCTATAGGCTCCAACGCCCATCGCCAAAACCATGTAGCCCAACTGGGACATCGTGGAATAGGCCAAGCCTTTCTTGATATCGTTCTGGGTGATGGCGGTCGTTGCGCCGATGAATGCAGTGATTGCTCCCGTCCAGGCGATCGTATCCATCACCACCGGAATCTCACTAAAGACCGGGAACATCCGAGCGATTAAAAACACGCCCGCCGCCACCATCGTCGCCGCATGAATCAATGCAGAAATCGGGGTCGGACCTTCCATCGCATCCGGCAACCAGACATGAAGCGGGAACTGTGCAGATTTTGCTACCGGACCCAGGAATACCAGGATTGCAAAGAGGGCTGCGATCGAACCACTCAAGCTACCATTAGCCACCAATGCCTGAAGTCGTTCGCCCATGATGGCAAAATCAAAACTCCGTGTCGCCCAAAATAAGCCCAAAATCCCCAGCAGCAAACCAAAGTCACCGACTCGGTTAGTAACAAACGCCTTCTGACAAGCATCTGCTGCGCCTTTACGATCGTACCAAAACCCGATCAGCAGGTAGGAACACATCCCCACCAACTCCCAAAACACATACACCTGCACGAGGTTTGGGCTGATGACCAGGCCCAGCATCGAGGAACTAAACAAACTCAAATAAGCATAAAACCGAACATAGCTGACATCGTGAGCCATGTAGCCATCGGTGTAGATCATCACCAAAAGCGCCACCGTCGTCACCACCACCAACATCATCGATGTTAGCGGATCCACGATGTAGCCCATTTGGAGTTTAAAATCTCCCGCCGAAGCCCACTCAAACATCTTGACGTAGGGTTCATGTCCCGAGATTTGGCTAACCAAAATCCCATAGGACAATACCATCGCCGTCCCGATCAAAAACACCAGAAAGCCAGAGGCAATGCCGCGCAGACGGTTTGTGTCTTGATTAAACGAAATTAATCCCAGACCCACCAGCATTGCACCCATCAGCGGCAGCACTGGAATGACCCAGGCATATTCGTAAATTGCATCCATAGCCGATCGCCACTCAAAAAACTACGAAATAATTCCCATTATAAGCCTAGCCCAAAGCCCTAAAAAGGGGACACTGATTAAAGCGTCCCCCATAGAATTAATCTTAAGTTTGTATCAATCCGAAGCTATTGCCCTAGCCCACGACAGACGACAGCACCGTATCCAAAACCGCTCTCACCTCATCCCGACGCTTGAGATCTTCTAGACGATGAACCAGTTTTCCTTCTTGAAATAGAAGGACCGTCGGTAAATTTGTGATGCGGTAGCTGCTGGCGAGTTTGAGATTTTCATCAGCATTAACGCCCACAACCTTGAACCGATCGCCAAATTCAGACCTCGCCCGCTCCAATACGGGATCAATCATTCGGCATAATCCACACCAAGGTGCCCAAAAATGAACCAAAACGGGAGTCGAGGACTGTAGGACTTCGGCTTGAAATGCCTGTTCGTTATTGATGCGTGCCATATCTTAAGGTGTTGTTTTATCTTATTGGGATCAAGTCTAGCAGGCTCGTTTGAGCATTACTAGCATCTCAATTAGTTTGCATCGTCAGTTGATGACATGGTTTCCTTAAGTTACAAGCCCATCTCATTTTTATCGGCAATCATGACAAGATCCCCGCGTACCAGACTCGATCGGCTCAACGCTTTCCAGCGTCCAGACGTAGCGGATGCAATCACATTTCTGCATAGATATATAACTTCAGAGCAAAACGTCGATCTTGAAGCTTCTATGAAAACATCGAGCAAAAGTTTACAAGGCTCTATCGATAAGCAAGGAATTTACAATGCATTGACGATCGTACTTAACGAATCTGAGCATCAGAATTTGGGGATCTGTGCAGCAAATCATTCAGAGGGATTACTCGCCCTTCAACAATATCTGGCGGCATTTGGAGAAGAGGTCCAGCCTACTTGTGCGGATCCAGGTAAGGCAATCTATATCAAATACAATAGCGAAACCCAAAGCTGCTATTCAGAACCTTACGATGGGCTTCACCGAGGCGTTTTAGTGTCTTGCCGATCGTCCTACGACGACGGCGTAAATGAAACCTTTGGGCATTTTCCCCTAGATTTATTTGCGCCGTAGATTTAGGCCTCTAGGACTGTGTTCTCAAGGTCACAGATGCACCATGGGAGGGGAGTCCTTCAGCGGTGGCTAGGGTGTCGATCGCCTTCGCCACCGCTTCCAATGCAGGCTGCGTATATTGAATCAAACTGGAATGTTTCAAAAAGGTTTCGACCCCTAACGGCGAGGCATAGCGAGCGGACCCTGATGTGGGTAAAGTGTGGTTCGGGCCTGCAAGGTAGTCCCCTACGGCTTCAGGGGTAGCATGGCCTAGGAAAATCGCTCCAGCGTGACGAATCTTAGGCAACAAGGCCCAGGGATCCTCGACTTCGAGTTCCAAATGTTCTGTTGCAAATTCGTTGGATAGTTCAGCCGCTTGGTCTAGGGTGTCAACTACAATAATCAGTCCAAAATTGGCGATCGCTTTCTCCGTTAGCACTCGCCGAGGATGATTTTCTAACTGTAGTTCAACCTGTTTTGCCACCTGTTCCGCCAAACTCTGGTCCGTCGTAATCAGGACCGCCGCAGCCATTGGGTCATGTTCCGCTTGAGCAAGTAAGTCAGCGGCAACATGGGCAGGATGGGCAGTGGCATCTGCAATGACCAAGACTTCTGAAGGCCCTGCGAGAGAGTCGATGCCAACGGTACCATAGACCAGCTTCTTGGCCAGCATGACATAAATATTTCCAGGGCCACTGATCACATCCACTTTTGGAATCGTTTCGGTCCCATAAGCTAAGGCCCCGATCGCCTGTGCCCCGCCAACCCGATAAATTTCCTTGATCCCCGCTTCTTGGGCC
>JANMIS010000664.1:0-6265 GCA_031375925.1 Synechococcales cyanobacterium OTE_70_concoct_197_sub | reverse complement strand
GGTCAATCAAAGCGGGTTCAAACCCAACCTCGACCAAACCCGGCTCTGGCACAATCCCCGAACTCGAACAGTCCGTCATGTACCTTTCCGGTGTAGGGCCTAAAAGTGCAGAGAAATTGGCAAAACTCGGCATTATCACCGTGCGAGACTTGCTTTACTACTACCCGCGTGAACATATCGACTACGCCCGTCAAGCCAAAATTCGTGAACTCAAAGCGGGGGAAACAGCAACGATCGTCGGTACTATCACCGCCTGTAATTGCTTCACTACTGTCAAGAACAACAAGCTCACTATCTTCGATGTCACCATCAAAGACAGTTCCGGCAAAATGAAACTAAGCCGTTTTTTCATGGGCAGTCGATTCTCTGGACGGGGCTGGCAAGAACAACAAAAGAAAATGCATCCCACGGGCGCGGCGGTGGCGGCCTCTGGATTAGTCAAAGAAACCCAATATGGCCTGACATTGGACAATCCTCAAATCGAGATTTTAGAATTTAATGGTGAATTGGATTCAGACACGATCGGACGCATTCTCCCGATCTATCCACTCACTGAAGGCGTTGGTGCAGAGCTAGTTCGTCGCGCAATGAAGTCAGGACTAGCGGCGGCAACGAGACTCGCCGAAACGTTGCCGGAAGGACTTCGATCGCAATATGAGTTAGTCGAAATTCAGCGGGCAATTATGCAAATTCACTTTCCGGACGATCGGGATGCATTAGATGCCGCTAGACGACGCTTAGTTTTTGACGAATTTTTCTATCTACAACTGGGATTGCTTTCTCGACGATACCGCGAACAAGCTAAACAAACCAGCGTCATTCTTCAACCAGAAGGGTCGCTCATTACCGAGTTTTACAACGGTTTGCCTTTTACCTTAACCAAAGCCCAAACCCGCGTCGTCAACGAGATTCAAAATGACTTGGTTAAGAGCGTCCCTATGAACCGTCTCATTCAAGGTGATGTCGGGTCCGGCAAAACCGTCGTCGCAGTCTTGGCCCTACTCGCCGCCATTCAAGCAGGATACCAAGGCGCATTCATGGCTCCTACTGAAGTATTGGCTGAGCAGCATTATCGAAAGCTCGTCGAATGGTTTAGTCTTTTGCATTTACCCGTAGAACTCTTAACTGGATCAACTCGCGTTGCAAAACGGCGAAAAATACATTCTGAATTACTGACTGGAGAATTACCCTTGCTCGTTGGTACTCACGCTCTAATTGAGGATCCGGTGCAATTTAAAAAACTGGGTTTAATCGTAATCGACGAACAACATCGATTCGGCGTTCAACAGCGTGCTAGATTACAGCAAAAAGGTGATAATCCTCACGTCCTCACTATGACTGCGACACCTATTCCTCGAACGTTGGCATTAACATTGCATGGGGATTTAGACGTGAGCCAAATCGATGAACTTCCTCCGGGCCGAAAAGCGATCAAAACCACGGTAGTCGGGAGCAAAGATCGCCAAGCAACCTACGATTTGATGCGCCGAGAAATCACGGATGGCCGCCAAATCTATGTCGTTTTGCCGTTAGTTGAAGAATCGGAAAAGCTAGACCTTAAATCTGCGGTTCAAGCCCATGCTGATTTACAAGAGAATGTGTTTCCGGATTTAAAAGTGGGATTATTGCATGGCAAAATGACCTCTGCGGCCAAAGACGAAGCTATTTCCGCCTTCCGCGATCGGACCACCCAAATCCTTGTCTCCACCACCGTCGTCGAAGTCGGGGTTGATGTCCCCAATGCCAGCATTATGCTCATTGAACATGCAGAGCGATTTGGACTGTCGCAGTTGCACCAGTTGCGAGGCCGGGTGGGTCGGGGAGCGGCGCAGTCATTTTGTCTACTCATGACCAGTTCTAAAAGCGAAACAGCCCGTCAACGGCTGAAAGTGCTAGAGCAATCCCAAGATGGATTCTTTATTTCAGAAATGGATCTGCGATTTCGGGGACCGGGTGCGGTTCTTGGGACTCGACAGTCAGGATTGCCAGATTTTGCATTGGCGAGTTTGGTCGAAGATCAAGAGGTATTGGAAATTGCGCGGGATGCGGCTCAAAAGGCGATCGATAAGGATCCAACGCTCGATCGGTGGGCGGCGATGAAAGCGGAATTAGATTATCGCTACACTCGACTGCTCGGCGGCGCAATTTTGACCTAGCGGGCGATCGGTCTCGTATAGAGCATGTTAAGGCGTAATCTTAGCGATTTTGGTGGATAAATGGTGTTAGCGATCGGTCCCCGTTGTCTAGTAAGGTAAAGCCTGCTTAGATGCAATTTAGCCTTTGCCTGTACGTGAGCCTCGTTTGACTTCTATGGAAACTTCGCGCAATCTCGCTGTTCTATTCTCGGTTCCAGAGTCCTTTCTACTCTCTGGTTTGGAATGTATTAATACTCAATATCAGCAAGACATTCATCCTGCTTTTTTGATCTACGGGACGATGGAGTTTGAGGCGTTTGCAGCCGTTGAGAAAGCACGAAATGGTCAAGCCTTAGAAATGTTTATCTATGCGTCCAATCCAGCAGGTGAGCAGCCGCTCAATCCTGAAGTGACCTGGAAAGGGGTCTATTTTGGCATTGAAGCTGCAACGGCGGGGGGCCGCTACAAAGGCAAACCGATTTACCGTCCAGCAGCGACCTTAAGTGGAAAACCATCAGCATTGTTTTGGAAAGTGAGTGATCTCAAAAAACAAATTGCAGGAATGCCGATCGGTCGAATGCAAGCCCTGACAAAAAAGACGTTATTGCCCGATCGTTTCCTCCCCGATAAGCCCACCCTAATCGAATACCCTTTCCACCAAACCAAATGGTTTAAGCCTCCGGCTCCAAAAGCTTAGCATTCTAAAATCTTTAGATATAACGGGTTCTATTGCTTTAGTCGAACCCAGTTCGATCGCAGTTAACACAGCCGCGTATGGCATGGATATGTTATCTCAAGGTTCAACTTCGTAGCAATTGCACTTCCTCTGGAGACAATCCTGTGGTTTGGCTGATGGTAGCATTGTCAAGCGTGGCAAGAAGTTTTTGGGCGATCGATCGTTGCATGTCCCGGCGACCTTGTTCAAGACCTTGTTCAAGACCTTGTTCAAGACCTTTCTCCATAGCTACTCTCGTGGCGTAGGCGAACGCACCCTTTTGATCTTGGATGTACATCAACTGACGCTCTATGAGGTCAAGTTCTTCTCTGGTTAGTCCTGCTTGATTGGCAATGTCAAACGCATGGCGAATTTCGGCCACTTCTCCCATGCTGTCTGGAACTACGCTTAAATCCTTTGCATTTTGGATGAAGTATATCCATTTGTCTGTTAAGGTTTGCAGATCATCAAGGGCGATTTTAAACTTCGGTAACTCCACAAATACCAGTTCTAAATCAGAAATAGGATACTCCACCGAACTCTCTTTTTCTTTTAAAACAAACCTTGAAATAGGACGATCGATGTCGTCAAACATTTTAAAATCAGTAATCGTTAACGCTATGACCGGACTCAGCACTTCATATTCATCACCTTTGTTGAGTTGGAGCGAGTAAGTTTTAGTTGCATTGTAAAGTACTCGTTTTTCAAAGCCTTCAACATTTAAAACCTGCATTTCGATAATGACCCAATTGCCGTTGCTAAGTCTAGCTTTCACATCCAAGAAGCTCAACTTAACGCCAAGAATTTTGGGGGCTTGGTAGGGATCTAAAATGGTCAGGTCTTCGATGATGGGGTCGCCTGCATACAGGATGCCGTTGAGGAAACTAATCAAGATTCCCTTACTTTGCTCAGAACCAAAGATCTTTTTAAAGGCAAAGTCAGTTTTAGGATTAATAAAAATCATGTGATTCACCAGTTCAAATGGGTTCCTATATTTTAACGTCTGTGATGTCCGATCGTTCGATGGGGCGTGCTCATTCGATCGGGAAACGCTAGCTTTAGCTATATTGTTCTAGGGCGTATCTGCAAAGTCTCGATATATGGTTTTAGCCGAATCATAGCCAAAGAAGAATGGCACCAATCGTTATGATGGCCAAATAGTTTTCAGCGCGTTTTTCATACCGAGTCGCAATCCGTCGAGCTTGTTTGAGGCGATTGATCAATCGTTCAATTCGATTCCGTTCGCGATAAAGCACACGATTTAGTGGCAAGCGCCGCATGGCTTGTCCGGGCAGGATAACGAACTGCATGGGTTTGCCTAATCCTTCGCACTGAATCTGAATCTTGGTGCTAAAGACGCCTTTCGAGCGTCCTAGGGCTTCTTGCTCTTGCATTTGCTCGACCGTTAAGTCTGAGGATAGCCCCCCTTTTTGCCCCCGCCGCATGTTGGTGGGCGCGAATTACGGTGATATCGACAAAATGAACGGTCCATTCCAATGGATGGTCTGCATCGGCTTGGGCTTGCAGTGCCGCTAAAATGCTTTGCCAGATGCCTTGAGCAAGCCATCGGTAGAAGCGACTGGAAACGGTGCCTCGCGATCCCCCTGATATTCGCCAACATACGGGATATGCGATCGGCTAGCAATAGCTTGGACATTGGGCGGTCGTCCCTGAATATCTTGAACGATCACAGGTTCAACGATCGTATTTCCCGTCGTACTGACCAAGGCTTGTAGTGATGGAGGGGCGATTGTCTGATCAGCTTCTGGGTTGTGGCGGGTTTAGAGTACGCTAAACTGTGAGGGAAAGCTTTGGAGAGAGTTCTATGGTAATTTCTTTGCCGCCTGAGGTGGAACTGTTGGTGAAACGTCAAGTTGAAAATGGGACGTATGGTTCGATCGAAGATGTTGTGATGGCAGGGCTAAGTTCTATTTTGTTGCGGGATGATCTAGAGGTGGAGATGAGTCACGATCGGCTAAAACAAGAAGTTTTGATCGGTCTAGAACAAGCCGATCGGGGCGAACTTCTAGATTTTCATTCTGAAGTAGAGGCAATTCGTCAACGGATTCATCAACGCCAAGCAGAATAATGAGATTTAATATTACGCCTGCGGCAAGTCGAGATATGGCATTGATCGCGGATGATCTGGCCGATCGGGTTAGCCTGGATAGTAGCGATCGTTTTTTACAAGGTGTAACGGCCAAAGTTGCTTGGCTGACTCAGTTTTCATCAATGGGACGGCGACGGGATGATCTAGCACCGGGCATCCGAAGTTTGAACTATGAGAAGTATTTGATCTTTTATCGCGTGAATGATGAGGCTGTGGATATTTTACGGGTTGTGCAGGGAAGTCGAAATTTAGAACAGCTTTTTCAACCTGGGGATTTGGAGTAAATCGATCGAACCCCAACCGTTGGCGAAGTCTCTCGGAACGAGAATCGTATTTCCCGTCGCACTGACGAAGGCTTAAGTTTCACATGCATTGTTTTCCATCACTACAGCTTTTAATTTCTTTTAAAATTGTATTCACTTCTTTGATTTGATAAATCCATCCGTCCTCCTGTTCATTCTTGAGCTTTTTTCGTAAGGTTTTTAGGACAGAAATCATAGAAGCTTTGTCGATTGCAGAGGAATTAGCATAATCTCCTAAAGCTTGAATTGCACATTCCCGAACTGTCCAGTCATGCCCCTCGTTATCATCCAAAGCATTGATAATGATCGGTAGAACCTTCTCAGGCAATAACTGTAGCTTTCCTAGTGAAATTATTGCATTACCCCTAATAAACCACTCTGAGGAAGTCGTATTTTTCAGTAAAAGCTCACCTATCTCATCACTCTGACTGTCAGTAGAACCCAGTGCTAAAAGCGCTAAACTTTTCACCTTTACGATCTCTGATCCAGCGAGTCTCTTTAAATCTGCACAGAAAAAGTTGGATTTCTTGCCCATCAAGGAACATGTGAAGAGATTAGAAATCAATAGTTTTTCTGAAGTTGAGAACAGATTTAATTTAATTCCGTCCAATACTTTAGAATGTGATTGAGATAGCTGAACTAATAGGTTGCCGATTTTATAGGGTTGCTCATTCAAACCTCGGTTTTCCATAAGTTTAAATAGATCAGGAAGGAAGTGTATCGCTTCTTCTCCAGTCCATCGAAGTGCTAAACAGCCTGTCTCTTCAATTTCAGTATCATCACTGTGAAGCATTTCTTTGATTTCTGGCATGGCGAAAATAGAACTATTTCCGCAATTTTGAATTAACTGGCTTAAAATAAAGTATCCATCGTCGATAGAGAATTCATGGTTTCCAGAATTCTCCACGACGACATATTGTAAAAAATTACGTCGCAAATCTATATAAGCTCTAATGACTTGCTTCAACAATTGACCATTAGTATCTAAGTTTAGTGCGTCAAT
>JANMIS010000637.1:0-4613 GCA_031375925.1 Synechococcales cyanobacterium OTE_70_concoct_197_sub | reverse complement strand
CCTACAAGTTCGGCAATCCGGGCTCGCGCAGCCACAGCTATGGCTGGGAAGCCGAGGAAGGCGTCGAGAAGGCGCGCGGCCAGGTCGCCAAGCTGATCGGCGCCGACGAGAAGGAAGTGATCTTCACCTCGGGCGCCACCGAGTCGAACAATCTCGCGATCAAGGGCGTCGCCGAAGCCTACTTCAGTCGGGGCAAACATGTTGTCACACTTACTACTGAGCATAGTGCCGTACTAGGTCCCTGTCGGTATTTGGAAAGTTTGGGGTTTGATTTAACGATCGTTCCAGTGCAACCCGACGGATTAGTAGATTTAGAGATTTTGGAACAGGCTTTGAGAGATGACACGATTTTGGTGTCAGTAATGGTTGCTAATAATGAAATTGGTGTAATACAACCCATAGAGCACATTGGGAAACTTTGCCACGATCGCAACATTCTCTTCCATACTGATGCCGCGCAAGCCTTGGGATATTTGCCTTTAGACGTTGAAGCCATGCAAATTGATTTAATGTCGTTAACAGCCCACAAAGTCTATGGACCGAAGGGAATTGGCGCATTATACGTGAGGCGGCGTAATCCTAGAGTCCAACTGGCATCGCAATTACAAGGCGGCGATCAAGAACGATCGCTCCGATCGGGAACCCTTAGCCCTTTCCAAATAGTCGGATTTGCTAAGGCTGTAGAAATCGCCATTGCAGAACTCCCACAAGAGTCAAAACGATTGGCTAAACTGCGCGATCAATTGCTTACAGGATTATTACAAGCCTTGGGTCCAAATGGATTTACCATTAATGGCAATCTACGTCATCGCCTAGCCAAAAATCTCAACATCAGCATTCCTGCTATTGACGCTTCCGCCTTAACGCTAGCATTGAGCCAATCAGTCGCCTTATCATCTGGCTCCGCTTGTACTAGCCAATCTCTTAAGCCATCCCATGTATTGCAGGCGATCGGTCTTTCAGCAGAGTTAGCACGGGCTTCATTACGGTTTGGATTAGGGCGGGGAACGACGGAGGAAGAGATTGAAAAAACGATCGAGGTAGTGGTGGGGGCGGTGAAGTCTCTGGGGCGATCGTCCAGACTTTAAGCCGTCCAGACTTTAAGCGCATCGAAAATCACCCCAAAATCGACATCACACAAAGCTCCCACAAGATTGCTAAACTACGTAAAGTCCAATCAGCATTAGACCATGGCCTCTTATACCCTCCAAGACCGCTACATTAGCCTCCTCACTGATTTTGGGTTCAAACGCATCTTCGGCACCGAACCCAATAAACGTATACTCATAGATTTCCTTAATACGGTCCTACCCAGCCATCACCATATTCAAGACCTCACCTTCAAAAACACTGAACAGCTTGGTAGCACAACCATTGATCGTAAGGCTATCTTCGACATCTATTGCCAAGCTCAAAACGGCGAACGCTTTATCGTCGAAATCCAAAAAGCCAAACAAAATTTTTTCAAAGACCGAAGCATCTACTACGCCACCTTCCCCATCCAAGAACAAGCGCTCAAGGGCGAATGGAACTTTGAACTCAGCGCCGTCTATACCGTGGGCGTCCTCGATTTCATCTTTGATGAACACAAAACGGATCCCGCCTTTCTGCATGTTGTCGAACTAAAAAATCAACGCTGCGAAGTCTTTTACAAAAATCTCAAGTTTATTTACATCGAACTCCCCAAGTTTACCAAGTCCCTTGACCAACTCGAAAGTCATTTTGACAAGTGGATGTTTCTACTACGTCACCTTGCCGAATTGACCGATCGGCCCCAACCGCTTCAAGAAGGCATATTCCCCGAACTGTTCGCCGCCGCTGAACTTGCCAACTTCTCCCCAATTGAGCAGGAAACCTACCAAAATAGCCTTAAATATTACCGTGACATGAACAATGTGGTAAACACCGCCAGACAGGAAGGCGTACAGCAAGGCATTCAGCAAGGCATTCAGCAAGGCATTGACCTTGAACGATCGCGTCTACTAGAACGACAACGATCGCTGCTGTTGCGTTTGCTTTCCCGCACTCTAGGAGAACTCCCTGATTCAGTGAAGACCCAGATTGAGCAGATATCGACCGATCGGTTGGAATTGCTTGACGAGGAATCTGTCAATTTTACGAACCTTGAAGCGCTGATTCGGTGGCTTGGCCAAACATAGTGTGCAATTGATTGGGTCAGGAGCGATCGAATCCAGCTTGACTGAGGGTTTGTGTGGGTCCACATTAGCGTATTATTATTGACTGTTCACAGACCTGCGAGTCCCTATCGCGAACCCTAATTCATCATGCTGAGAGCCGGAATTGTCGGATTGCCTAACGTCGGGAAATCAACACTATTTAATGCGATCGTCGGAAACGCCAAGGCCCAAGCCGCGAACTTTCCCTTCTGCACCATCGAACCCAACGTCGGCATCGTAGCCGTCCCTGATGCTCGGTTAAAGATCTTGGCGGACATTGCTAGTTCAAAGGACATTGTTCCGGCCAGAGTTGAATTTGTAGATATTGCGGGCTTGGTGAAGGGCGCATCTAAGGGCGAGGGACTCGGCAATCAGTTTTTGTCAAATATTCGGGAAGTTGATGCGATCGTTCATGTGGTGCGATGCTTTGACGACGATGACATTATTCACGTTTCGGGTGCAGTTGATCCCAAGGGCGATGCTGAGGTGATCAATCTAGAGTTAGCCCTAGCCGACCTAGCTCAAGCCGAAAAACGCCTCGATCGTGCCCGCAAAGAATCCCGCGTCAAAAAAGAAACCACTGCCGAAACCGATGCCCTCGAAAAAATCATCGCGGCTTTGAATCTGGGCAAACCTGTGCGATCGGTCGAACTCACCGAAGACGAGACCTTGGCAATCAAAGCCATGGGCTTCATGACCCAGAAGCCGATTATTTATGCAACCAATGTATCAGACGCCGACCTTGCAACAGGGAATGCCTACGTTGAGCAAGTGCGTGCCCTCGCCGCCGAAGAAGGCGCACAGGTTGTGATCATTTCCGCCCAAGTAGAGTCGGAATTAGTTGAATTATCCGATGAAGACCGATCGGAATTCTTAGAATCCCTCGGCGTCACTGAAGGCGGACTAAAATCCCTCATTCGAGCAACCTACGACCTCCTCGGATTACAAACCTACTTCACCGTTGGTCCCCAAGAGACTCGCGCTTGGACCATCACAAAGGGCATGTTGGCACCCCAAGCCGCAGGGGTGATTCACTCAGATTTTGAAAAGGGATTCATTCGCGCCGAAACCGTTGCCTATAAAGATTTGGTGGAATACCGATCGATGAACGCCGCCAAAGAAAAGGGATTGGTTCGCAGTGAAGGAAAAGCTTACGCTGTTCAAGAGGGCGATATTATGTTGTTCTTGCATTCATAGTTATGGATAATATCGAACATCAAATCCAATTATGATGTGCAGCTTTCTGAGGCGATCGGACTTCCTGTGATTTGGGACGATCGAGAACGCTTCATTATTTCAGGACCCAACCCCGATACGATCGACAAAATCCGCATCTTTATTGAGCAGTATCGCTAGGGGGATAAGGTTTGTTACAATGCTTTACAATGTCACCTAAATCTGTCAGGTGATTGTTTAGTCTTTAGCAGAGCGAGTCTTTCATGCGTCGTTTATTTCAAGCCTTCACTACGATCGTCCTGCTCTGCCTGTTGACGATCAATCCTGCTCAGTCAGCAACCCAAGCGGCCAAACCCACAATAGAGGTTCAGGCAAAGCAGGACGGCATAACGTCTCCTGTAGAAGATTTGTATGAGCGCATTGGGGTATTGCGAGATAAAGCCTTTGGCGCGACCAATCAGGGAAAATTTGGTGAGGCTGAAGTTTTTTGGACTGAACTGATTGAATTACTGCCGAATAATCCAGCTTTGATTAGCAATCGTGGGAACTCACGCGTGAGTCAAGGTAAGCTCGAAGCGGCGATCGAAGATTTTAACGCAGCGATTCTCCTTTCTCCAGAGTCGTCTGACCCCTATCTTAATCGCGGTGCGGCTTACGAAGGATTGGAAAAATTTGAAGAAGCGATTTCAGACTACAACCATGTCATTGAGCTAGATCCAAATGATGCAGCGGCCTATAACAATCGCGGCAATGCTAGGGGTGGACTGCGCCGTTGGAATGAGGCGCTGACGGATTTTCGTAAAGCAGCTTTGTTGGCACCGGACTTTGCGATCGCCCGTGCTAATGGTGCACTCGCACTGTATCAGTTGGGCAATACCGATGATGCGATTCGCGAAATGCGCAATATTATTCGCAAATACCCACGCTTTGCAGACATGCGGGCAGCTTATACGGCGGCACTTTGGTCTATTGGCGCTAGAGACGAAGCGGAAAGCAACTGGGTTTCTGTATTGGATTTAGATGTCAGATATAAAAATATCGAGTGGGTCAAAACCGTGCGCCGCTGGCCAAAAGATATCACGATCGCGTTGGAGAAATTTTTGACACTTTCTTAAACGGTATTTGCACATCTGCATGAAAATAAAGTCCCTGACGAACCGCCCCCAACCCCCAATTCGGGGGGCTTCGGAAATTCATGTTACCCCAAAATTGTGGGATAGGGGGCGGTTCGTCAGGAGTTCAGGCCAATTAAGATGAAAG
>JANMIS010000627.1:0-2153 GCA_031375925.1 Synechococcales cyanobacterium OTE_70_concoct_197_sub | reverse complement strand
CGAGGAACTGAGCAGAGTTCAGAATCGTCTACCTCAAGCAACTGCGCTAGCAGCCCACAGGTAGCGACTTGCCCATCATGCGTTTGACGTTCGTCATATCGGAAGGGACATGGCAACTTGTTCATGTAAAAAACTAAGCCTTATTGACACTTCTCGCTGATCACCACTACGTTTTGCTGTGAATCGTACCCTATGGCGATGAAATGGTACTCGTACTCTTAGTCGATTGAAAGGGTTGATTCGAGCACGGGTACGAGTACTGCCGAAGGCTGAGTACGAGTACGAAAAGCAAAGGAAAGTCGTCTAAGAAGCGTATTGGATGCTGGCGTTCGCCCAGAAGTCTCGCCTTATTGCTTGTTTCATGGAGTGGCATGTCGTATATTCTACTCGATCACCGCCATATCAATGGCGGAAGTAGATACACACACTGAAGGTACTTTGACAATGCAAAATGTTCTACAACCGGTCTTGATGCCCGAACCTCGTTTGGCAGGTAGTAGCGGCCCATCTGGTAATAGTAGTGGCCCTTCAGGCCTCGGTTACGCGATTTGGGAGTTCGATGGTCAGCGGTGGCAAGTCAAGAAAGTATCTGCTTACCAGGGCGCTGCTGTGAGCGAACCACCCAGCATCCCTGGTCGATTCAAGGGTCAACTGCGTGCCACGGCGTGCGTTACTGCTTGATTCGACTCATGAATTCTTAAGTTTAGTCGGGCCAGAATTTGTTCTGGCCTTTTTTGTTTGTGGAATGCTTTTGGCTTTACGATGTTATGGAAATACCGCTCAACCACCGTACGCCGGAAACGTGTCCCCATCGTCGTCACTGGCCGGATTCCAATCATGGGGCCATCGCGTGTTGCTCAATTCTAGGAGAGCTCGTTGGGAGCGATTGTTTGGATCGCCTGCAAGTTGGACGCGATGCGTGCTTGGCCTGTTGTGATTCATTCGAGCCTACGTCGAAGGACCTGAATCCGATCATCGCTTCGTTGCTCTACGCTGTCGCTGAAGGCATCATCGCCGAAGGTGGCATTGAAGTGTGTGATGTTGCTCGGAGCAAGGAATTGCTACAGCAGGCGGAGCGTTCATTGCCAATCGTTGCACCGGGTGAGGATGATATTGCTGACATCGCCCGATCATCAGCGAGCCAATTGAAATCCATCACACTCAACGACCTTGGATCATTGCTGCCGGTTCCGTCAAGAGAGTGTGCGACTCGTGTGCGGCGATGGTCCGTTGGAATCACGACGTCACGTCGACGAATTTCGACGCTTGAGCAATGCGCCCAATCCGTACGTCGCGCCGGCTGGGAAGAGCCCGTCTTGTTCATTGACGGGGAGATGGAAATTCCAAAATCGCAGTCCGATCTTCCTTCGTGTCGCCGAATTCCGGCCTTAGGTGCTTTTCCAAACTATGCCCTTTCGCTGATGGAACTATTCATGCGAGATCCGCACGCGGATGCTTACATGATGCTTCAAGATGATGCGCTGTTTCCGGAAACCTCGGTCGTCCGTCAATACCTTGAAGATGTCCTTTGGCTGGGCAAGACGCCGGGAATCGTGTCATTGTATTGCAGTACCGAGTATCAACAGCAGGACGCCGGATGGCATCGATTCAATGGGCCATGGGTTTGGGGAGCTGTAGCCTTTGTCTTTTCAAATGAGGCGGCAAGAGCGTGGTTAACATCGCCCCTTGTGTATAACCATCGAGCGATGGCTAACGATCAGGGGTTATCCAAAATCGACGTGATGATTGGCCTGTTTTCTCAATCCACGGGGGTGCCCATACACTACCCATCACCGAGCCTCGTACAGCATATCGGCACGATCAGTACTATTTGGCAGTTTGCCCGTGCCGTGAATGCGCGCAAGGCTGGTCAGTTCATCGGGGATTTGTTGCGGTCTGACGAATGAGCAGACAATTGAGGGTATGCGATGCGGATCCCGAGTGCGAATCGGCTTGTTTCCCTTCGGTAGAATAGGGTTCACTGAACAAAGAGGCAAACACATAGCGTTGTCCATCGATCTCAACTGGGATGATTGCATTATCCTTTACCGGAAACTCTCGAAATTCACCTTGAGCTCGTGCCTTAAGTAAAATAGGTATGTGCGGAGAGATTCCAGTTTTTAGATCTTGGGTATTTTCGTCATCTGGGTTGG
>JANMIS010000626.1:0-4449 GCA_031375925.1 Synechococcales cyanobacterium OTE_70_concoct_197_sub | reverse complement strand
GGCGCTGTATGGGACCTTCTGCACCGGTGCGCTGCTGCGGGCCACAGCCGCAGAGGCCGAGATGGTGAAACTGGTGGAAAATGCTAGTCGTGATGCGCAGATTGCCTTTGCCAACGAGCTGAGCATGGTGTGCGACATCATGGGGCTGAACGTGTGGCGTGTGATTGAGCTGGCAAACCACCACCCGCGCGTGGATATATTGCAGCCTGCGGCGGGGGTGGGAGGGCATTGTATTGCGGTCGATCCTTGGTTCATCGTTTCAGCAGCACCAGAGCAGGCTCGCCTCATTCGAACGGCTCGAGAAGTCAACGATTCCAAACCGAAACACGTTTTGAATTTGATTCGCGAAAAAGCAAATCGATTTCGTGATCCGGTGATCGCATGCTTAGGCTTAACGTTTAAAGCTGACGTGGACGACATGAGAGAAAGCCCAGCCTTGCATATCGTCGAGCAGGTCGTCCATGCAAAGCTTGGTAGGGTACTTGTTGTAGAGCCTCATACCCAGGCATTACCAGGTTCCATTCGAGACGGCGCTACGCTTGTCTCGGCGGATGATGCCGTTAAGCAGGCCGATATTGTCGTGTTGCTTGTAGACCACAAGCCGTTTAAACGAATTTCGAAACGCATCCTCGAGCAAAGGGTTGTTATCGATACACGGGGTTGTTGGGCTTAGGAGACTTGGCAAGCGAAGCGATTTGAAGGCTGCGGCTAGCTGACAGGACTAACAAAATCACCAAGTCCAATTCATGGATTTCTTTTGCAGTTAAGTAGAGTACTTCGAACCATAGTCTATCTGAAACCGAATCAGATTTACTATCAGGTATTGCGGAGACTTCAATCGCGATTCGAAAATCCAGGGGTTTTCCAGCGCCGATTTCCGTCGATTTCGGAATGGGCGTTGAGTGATGTTGCGATTACGGTACCACTCGACGAACCGGTATTATTGCAACCGATTGACCAACTAACCAGTCTTAGGTTTTGTTTTCTCAACCGCGAGGTAAGACTTACCTACCCTTCGCTTTGGGACAGAAGCGACCTACCTCGCCTTTGGCGTTACAATCTCCATTACTTCGATTGGCTATGGTCGTTGCGAGATGAGGGCTCGGACGGGTGGAAACTTGCAAGAAGTTTGGCTCTCGATTGGATAGAGAATCATCCGCCACGAAAAGGTGCCACTGGATGGGAGCCCTATCCCACATCTCTCAGGCTTATCAATTGGTGCCTACTATTCTTGGGCCATTGGCGAGATTTAACACTTTCGGACCAAGACTTCTGCAGGAAACTGATTCAGAGCATTTGGCGACAATACCAATGGCTATCGAAGCATATTGAATTCCACATTATGGCAAATCACCTGCTAGAGAATGCTGTTGCCCTGGCTGTTGGAGGGTGGTTCTTTTCTGGTGATTTCGGTGAAAAAATCGGACGATTGGGAAACCGCTTATGCCGAGAACAATTGAATGAACAGGTCTTGAACGATGGCATGCATTTCGAGCGGTCACCTATGTACCACGCTCGAGTTTGTTGGCTTACAAGGGTATTAGAAGTTTGCGGCGATGACAAAACAAAACTGCTAGCACAAGCCAAGGTTCCCTCGATGGAACAAGCGATGCAATGCATGCTCCATCCCAATGAGGAAATTGCCCTTTTTAATGATGCTGCCAACGACATTTACTCCATTCCACGAAATGCGACAACTCGACAACCAGGACATTGGGCTCTTCCAAATGCTGGATACTATGGTTCATTGTCGAAAAACGGCGACTACATCGTGTGTGACTGCGGTGCGATTGGTCCCGACTATCAACCTGGGCATGCACATGCAGATACACTTTCCTTTGAGTGGTCATTAGGCGGGATGCAATTTATTACCAACACCGGCACACTCGAATATACAACTGGTGACGCTCGATCGTATGACAGATCCACTTTCGCTCACAACACAGTCGCGATCGATAGACAAAACTCGAGCGAGGTTTGGGGAGCGTTTCGTGTCGGTCGACGCTGCATTCCTCGTTTAATCAATTGGACACCATCCGGCGATGGATTTGAGCTAATTGCTGAGCACCACGGATTCCGTCGTTTTAGACATCGTAGGACATTTCTCTATTCGTCGGATCAACTTTTCATAACAGACGAAGTTGATGGGAAAGGCACTGCATCCGCGTGTATCAACTGGCATTTCGCTCCCGCCGTAAATCTGACGATTGAAAAGTCGCAAGTCACTGCCATCCTGGGCAAAACGAAAGTCTACATTTCGGTAGAGGGGGCGGATTTTTCCTGGGCTGTTAAGCCGACCCGTTATAGTCCGCGGTTCGGTGTTTCGATCACACGGCAAACTCTTTCCATGTCATCGTTCGTTTCAGGTAACGCTTGCTGGTTAACCAAATTTCAAGTGTCTAGATGAAAATACTCTACTTCTCGCATTACTATTTGCCGGAAGGAAATGCCCCCGCTACTCGAGTTTCGGCACTTGCGAAAAGGTGGGTTGCAGCTGGTCACAAAGTGACGGTCATCACGTGCGCGCCAAATGTGCCGCACGGCAAGGTGTACGAAGGCTACAAGAATAAACTGTGGCCCCAATCGGAGGAGATCGATGGAGTTCGCGTCATTCGAGTTTGGACTTGGATGGCGCCAAACAAAGGGATGTTTCTCCGAATTGCAAATTATCTTTCCTTTTTGGTTTCAGCTTTACTGCGCGCTGCCTATCTATCTCGTCACGATATTGTCATCGCAACCTCACCTCAGTTTTTCTGCGGATGGGCCGGTGTGCTTTATTCCCTCTGGCTGCGTACTACGGGATTAATTAGAAGGAAAAGAACACCATTTGTTCTTGAAATTAGGGACATTTGGCCGGAATCGATTGGTGCAGTGGACGCAATTCGCAACAAGTGGATTCTGGGGACTTTGCAGCTTTTGGAAAAATGGATGTACTACCATGCTGACAGGATTGTGACCGTGGGAGATGGCTACCGTCGACGTTTGGTCGAACGTGGTGTACCAGTAGAAAAAATCTCCGTTGTGATGAATGGTTGGGATGCAGATTTAGAGGACAATACAGTTGAAGCGACGGAAGCTGTTCGCAAGTTATGGAAGCTCGATGGGAAATTCGTCTGCGCGTACATTGGTACAATTGGAATGGCATGCGGTTTAGATATCTACATTCGCGCTGCCAGAAGGATACAACAAAGTGGCATAAGCGACATTGCATTGGTTGCAATCGGAGATGGGGCGGTTAGGACAGAACTTCAAAACCAAGCCGAACGAGAGAACTTGACCTGCATTACATTCACCGGTCTTCGACCGAAATCCGAAGTTATGTCATGGTTGTCGATCGCTGATGTTTGTTTCGTGCACTTGCGAAAAACGCCTTTGTTTGAGACTGTGATTCCATCCAAGATATTCGAAGCTGCCGGACTGAAACGTCCGATTTTGATTGGGGTCAATGGAGACGCTCGCCAACTCGTTGAGGAGAGCCGAGGCGGAATCGCTTTCGAACCAGAGAACGACGAACAGTTTGTCGATTGCCTTTTGAGATTGAAGGAATCGTCAGAGGAACTGAAACAAATGGGTGAAAATGGTTTTCACTACGTGCAATCAAATTTCAACCGAGACAAGTTAGCAAGAACTTATTTGGCTATACTACAGACGTTACTTCCGTCGTACTCCCCCGACGTTGAATCTGAGACCTAAGACATGTGCGGAATAGCAGGAATTATCCACGCGGACCAACAGTTCCTATTCGACGCATTGCTTAAAATGGGAAAAGCGATTGAGCACCGTGGGCCGGACGCATCCGGCGAAACGATCGATCAATTTGGTAGGCAAACGGTCGGTCTTGGACACCGCAGACTGTCAATATTGGATCTTTCGATGCTTGGAAAGCAACCCATGTCGACTGACGATGGGCTTCATCGAATTGTTTTCAATGGTGAGATATACAATTTCCGCAAACTTCGCGCCGAGTTGGAAGCCGAAGGAGAACGATTCAAGAGCAACAGTGACACCGAGGTATTGCTACTTGGATTGAGTCGATTTGGAATCGAATTCGTACGGCGGCTACAGGGTATGTATGCTTTTGCCTACCTCAATCGAGTGACGCATTCGCTGTTCCTTGCTCGGGATCCAGCCGGCATAAAACCGCTCTTTTTTCATCAGTCAGACCAGAGTCTCGTTTTTGCAAGCGAGTTGCGGGCGTTACTCGTTTCAGGGCTTTCTGAAGGAAAACTCAGTCGCTCCGCAATTGCAAACTACTTCGCATATGGAGCAGTGGCTCAGCCTACCAGCATTTTCGAAGGCATTCAAATGATGGAGCCTGGAAGCTGGCGGGAGTACAGGGCATTTGACACAGGATTCCGGTTGATTCGGGAAAATGTCTGGTGGACGCCTCCGACCGTGGATTTCAATGCCAATACAGCAAACGCCGTGTCCCAAACTCGTACTCTATTG
>JANMIS010000597.1:0-4258 GCA_031375925.1 Synechococcales cyanobacterium OTE_70_concoct_197_sub | reverse complement strand
AAGTCCCACCCCCACAGCGAATGTGTAGCTCCATCTCAGGAAACTCGCCCCTCCGCCACCCTATTACCCTAATCTCAAACACCTCCACTGTCCGCATCGGCACCTCCACCGCCAGACCTGCCCTCGCCAAGTCATACAGCCGTTTTCCATCTACTTGAATTGCACTAAATGCAGGCGGGATTTGGTCAATGCTTCCCACAAACTGCGTGAGGTGTTCGATCGCTTGTTCCTCAGTTACGTCCGGGCAAGCCTGCTGCGTCAACACCTCCCCTTCGAGATCATCCGTCGCAGTGGTCACTCCAAACCGGACGATCGCCCGATATGCCTTCGACGTGGGTAAAAACTGCAACAGTCGCGTTGCCCGCCCGATCGCCACAGGCAACACGCCATCGGCCATCGGATCTAGCGTCCCCGCATGGCCAATTTTTTTCGTCTTTAGCAGCCGACGCAGCTTAGCCACGCAGTCATGAGACGTAAAGCCCAGTGGCTTGTAAAGATTGAGAAATCCATCCATAGCTTTGGCATACCTGAAGTCTTAGAAAACCTATAATTTGGGCAATATCTGTAAAAAGAAAACCGAACCTCCATGCAAAATCTTTTCATCAGTAGGCTATTTGAAGATCCAATTTTCTTTTTTCGCTACATCATCATTATTATCATTTCGATCGTGCTTCACGAACTGGCCCATGGCGTTGCAGCACTCTCCCAAGGCGACGACACCCCAAGAGTCTCAGGGCATATGACCCCAGACCCGATCGTCCATATGGGCTGGACTTCCATTATTTTCCTGTTTTTTTCTGGAATGGCATGGGGATTGATGCCCGTCAATCCCTCCAAATTTCGCCACGAACGGTGGAGCGATATCATCGTATCCGCTGCGGGACCCTTTTCAAATCTAGCATTAGGGACGATCGCTGCCCTCGTCGCGGTCTATGCCATTCTGAACAATACAAGAATGATTAGCGTGGATTTTTGTATTTTAGCGGCCCAAGTTAATTTTTCACTTTTTGCACTCAATTTACTCCCAGTCCCGCCCCTTGATGGATTCAGCGTATTTAGCCAGATTTTCCCCTCTTTCAAAAAGGCAGTTACCCCTGAAATCAGCCTTTTCCTACTCTTCGTACTTTTTAGCGTTCCGGCAGTCGGCTACTCCATCAGTCTATTCGCCAGATTTATGCTGAACGTCATCATTACGCCACTCACGGGAGCCAGTTTCGGCGCTAACTAGATTCCCATCACTAGACTCTGATTCCGGCTTTATTCAAAGCATCCAGCGCCTCATCAACAGACTGAAGACGGCGAGATAGATTGGTCTCAGTGAGTTGATGGAGCCATGTGGTGAATTCGGGACTCACTGGGACGGAGCTTAGATCGTAATACCCCGATTTACGCGGGAGGTCGGTCGGGGCTTTTCCCGTCAGCATCGCAATCAACGTAATCCCCAAACTATAGATATCCGAAGCCAATACCGTTCGACCGCTAAACTGCTCAGGCGGCATGTAGCCGTAGGTGCCCACGATCGTAAAATTGATGGTCTCAAAACTTTTCAGCGTCTTCACCGAGCCAAAGTCCACCAGATGGGGCCGACGATCTTGGCCCAATACAATGCTACTAGGCTTCAAGTCGCGATGCAAAATTGGTGGCGTGTGACTGTGAAGGTGGGCCAAAATTTTGAGTAGGATCACGCCCATTTTTTGGGTTTCGCCTTCGGTAAAGGTGCGGCCTTGGTCTAGGATTTTTTGTAATGATGTCCCTGGGACGTAGGACTGAACAAGAGCGATCGCCCTCGTCGTCGGCAGCGACTGCTCAAAATATTCCAAAAACTTCGGCACACAAGGATGGGTAATGCGCTGTAGCGTCTCCACTTCACGACCAAATAACTTAAGATCTTCTGGGTCTAACTGATCATCAACAAAGAGCAACTTCACTACCACCGACTGGCCTGTGACCGTATCCTTTGCCCGCAGCGTCCAACGACCTGCCTGCTTACCGAGTTGTTTTTCGACTTCGTATCGATCGCCGAGAAGTTGGCCTGCCATGAATTAAATGTCCCTAGAGCATGATTAGAAAATGAACCCGATCGTCGATGACCTTCGTTACAGTCGTTAGCACTTGAGGATCTGTTGGCACCTGACGGTATCCTGGGAAAGAGTCACAGTTTAATGCCCCATCGCATTAAATCTAAACTCAATCCATCGAACGACCCGTGACCTTGCACCTTTGAAGCGCTTTGCCATGACCTCTTCCATCCGGACTGAACAAAATTCCACGATTCGACGCTTAGCCGATCGCATTGACGCAATCTGGCAGCAAAAGCTCGATCTATCGCCCTATAGCCTGCCGGAAGACTTAGGCTTCGTGGAAGGTCGGATGGAAGGGGAACGCCTTGTGATTGAGAACAAGTGCTACCAGACCCCACAGTTTCGCAAGCTGCATTTGGAGTTAGCCAAGATTGGCAATGGGCTAGACATCCTACATTGTGTTATGTTTCCCCGTCCTGACTACGCACTACCGATGTTTGGGACGGATTTGGTGGCGGGTCGATCGGGTATCAGCATGGCGATCACCGACCTGTCGCCCATCAGCGGCGATCGGGTTTTGCCTAGGGCCTACAGCGAAGCCCTAGAAGCCTTATCTGATGCGGATTTTAAAAAGGTGCGAACGTTCCCCATGTGGGGGGATATTTTCTCGCCTCACTGTTTATTTATTCATCCGGCCAATGCTGAAGAAGAGAACCACTTCATCGATCGTGCGGCCCAGTACTTAGAAATCCACTGCAACTTAGCCGTCATCACGCCGCCTACCCCCGATCGCACCAGCGAAATCCTGGCCGCGCAGAATTACTACTGTACCCGTCAACAGGAAAACGACAAGACGAGACGGGTTCTAGAAAAAGCATTTGGGACCGCTTGGGCCGATCGGTATATGAGCACCGTCCTCTTCGACATGGCACAGTGAATTTAAACTATTGATTTAAATCAATAGTTTAGGCAATTTAAAAATTTTTAAACCTCGTCATCAGTGTCTAAAGATACAAAGCGGTTCGGTTTGTCATGGCTTAATAGTATTAAGTTAATGCACTGAGGTTTAGGTTCTGTGTCAAAATTCCTTTAATCTTGGAGTCCTAGTAGGGCGGCTTTTCACAATTTATATCTGGGAACTTTGATGATTAGTTTCTCAGTATATGAATTGGTTTTACGTGTTTTTGTAAAGCTAGAAACTGGCTTTCAACCTAGTGCTCTGGATGGTTATGAAAACAATGCTTTTTGTTTTCATAAATAATACTTTTAACTTGTTTGTTCACCGAGGATGAGAGTCATCATGATGTCGAAAAAGTCGTCGAAGCAATCACTAGAAGGAATGCCTTCTTCGATCGCACGATTTGCAGAAAAGCTATTTGCGGTGCGGTGGTTTCGATCGCTGACGCCGAGTTGGCAGGCGAGTTTTCCGGCGGCGATCGCCATTGTCTTGATCTGGAACTTTGCTGCTGTTGCCCAAAGTGCGCCGCCCGATGCTGCTAAAGTCGCTCAAGATGTGAAGGATCTGCGGGTTGGCATGGATACCATGTGGGTCATGGTGGCGGGGATGCTGGTCATCTTCATGAATGCTGGATTTTGCATGTTGGAAGCAGGCATGTGTCGGCAGAAAAATGCGGTTAACGTCTTGGCCAAAAACTTAATTGTCTTCGCGCTCTCTACGATCGCGTTTTGGGCGATCGGGTTTGGGTTGATGTTTAGCGATGGCAACGGGTTCCTTGGCACTAGCGGCGGATTCTTTTTGAGTGGCGCTGACAATAGCCCTGCCATGACGACGGACTATAAAGGAATTTTTAGTTCCTTGAACTGGACGGGCGTTCCATTGGCCGCTAAGTTCTTTTTCCAACTGGCTTTTGCTGGGACCGCTGCCACCATTGTCTCTGGCGCAGTCGCAGAACGGATCAAGTTCGTTGACTTTTTGGTCTTTAGCTTATTGTTCGTCGGGATTGCTTACCCCATTACGGGGCACTGGGTCTGGGGCGGCGGCTGGCTGTATAAACTAGGCTTTTTTGACTTCGCTGGATCCACAGTAGTTCACCTGATGGGGGGCATCGGAGCCTTGATGGGTGCAATCTTCCTGGGTCCCCGCCTCGGACGCTACAACGCTGACGGCAGCGGTAATGCAATGCCCGGTCACAACATGGGCATCGCCACCTTGGGTTGCTTGATTCTGTGGTTGGGCTGGTTTGGCTTTAACCCTGGTTCCACCATGGCGGTCAATC
>JANMIS010000589.1:0-2588 GCA_031375925.1 Synechococcales cyanobacterium OTE_70_concoct_197_sub | reverse complement strand
GCTGTAGCGGCTTTGACCACGGCTTACGCAGGTATTGGGTTTGCGGATGATTGGGAAATTATTCGGCGACGATCGAACAAAGGCATCTCTCCCCGCACCAAAATGGGATTGCAGATTGCTTTTGCGGCTGCGTTCTGTCTCTGGATGATGGCTTCTGGTCAGGTTTCCACTGATGTGCGTCTGCCTTTTGGCATTGTGCTTCCCCTCGGCTTCATGTTTTGGGGCTTGGCAGGCTTTACCCTGGTCGCAGAAAGTAACGCAACCAACCTCACCGATGGCGTGGATGGCCTCGCAGGCGGAACGGTAGCCGTTGCTTTACTCGGCATGGGTCAGCTAGCAGCCGTGAATGGTCATCCCGAATTGATGGTTTTTGCGGCTTGTCTCAGCGGTGCCTGCCTTGGCTTCTTAGCCCACAATCGCAATCCCGCTAAGGTGTTCATGGGAGACACAGGTTCTCTCGCTTTGGGCGGTGCTCTGGCAGCGATCGGCCTGATGACAAATTCTCTGTTTGCACTCTTGATCATCAGCGGGCTTTTCTTCTGGGAAACCCTGTCAGTGATTATCCAAGTCTCTTACTTTAAGATCACTAAGAAAGCTGATGGTGTTGGCCAACGCTTTTTCAAGATGTCTCCCTATCACAATCATCTAGAACTTAGCGGCTGGACCGAACCCCAAATTGTGGGTTGGTTCTATGCTGTAAATGGTCTGCTGGCCATACTAGCTCTGACAGTTTGTTAAAATTTGGGATCTAGGTTTAGGTTTGCTCTGAATAGCTTGCCTAAGCCCTGTTGGAGGTGGCTTTCACGATTTTTTCTTCTGACTTTCAACATTTTTCAGCAATGTCTGATATATTGTTTCAAGTCGGAATACTTGGAGAGATGGCTGAGTGGACGAAAGCGGCAGATTGCTAATCTGTTGTATGGATTAATCCGTACCGAGGGTTCGAATCCCTCTCTCTCCGTAGGTTAAAGATTAGAAATAGCCGTGAATTGCTCTCGCGATTCACGGCTATTTTTAGATGTATCAAGGGGTTTTAATCATTTGCGATGGTACCCTTATCCTAAAATAATGGTTTGAGGAGTCTTGTAATGGGTTATCAAAACAATGGGATGAGCTTAGGCAGAGCCTTGTTGACCACAGGCATGGTTTTGGGCCTCGGCATGATCACCGCCGCTTGCCAAGAAGCTGAAGCTCCAAAAACGCCCACTACAGGCCAAGGGACAAGCAGCAATGGCTCTGCTGATACCAAACAACTCAAGTTGGGTTCGCTGTTACCTTCGACGGGAGATTTGGCTTCCTTAGGAGAACCCATGGTCGCTTCTGTGCCGCTGCTAGTGGAGACCGTGAACCAGTGCGGTGGGGTGAATGGAGAACCTGTGAAGTTGGTGACCAGTGATGACCAGACCGATCCAACGGCTGGAACGGAAGCTGTCAATCGTCTCGTCTCCGTGGAAAAAGTTGCTGGGATCGTGGGATCTTTTGCCAGTGGGGTTTCGATGGCTGCGGCTAAGGTTGCGGCCCGTAACAAAGTCATGATGATCTCTCCGGGAAGCACTAGCCCAGACTTCACGAAAAAAGCTAAAGAATATAATGGCTACTGGGCTAGAACTGCGCCCTCTGATTCTTACCAAGCCCCTGCTCTAGCAAAACTGGCCTACGATCGAGGCTTCCGCAAAGTCGCGACGATCGTGATCAACAACGACTATGGCATTGGTTTTGAAAAAGAGTTTATTACTGCTTTTAAGGCTCTAGGGGGAACGATCGTCAACGAGGCCAAACCTACCCGCTATGACCCTAAAGCTACGACCCTAAAGACTGAGGCTACTGAAGTCTTCGGCACGAAGCCCGATGCAGTGGCAGCGGTGATGTACGTTGAGAGCGGCAGTCTTCTGTTGAAATCAGCCTATGAACAAGGCGTTAGTCAAAATATTCCTGTTCTTGTTCCCGACGGCATGTACTCAGAGGACCTCGCCAAGAAAATTGGCCAAACCAAGGACGGAAAGTACATCGCTCAAGGCATTCAGGGAACGATTCCAGGGGCTGACGGAGTTGCTTTGGCCAACTTTACTAAGATCTGGGAAACTAAGCTGAAGCGTCCGATCGGAGCCTACGCAGCCCATTCCTGGGATGCTGGAACCTTGCTAGTCCTAGCAGCACAAGCCTCCAAGCAGAACACCGGGGAAGGCATTCAAAGTAAAATCCGTGAAGTGGCCAACGGTCCTGGTGAAGCAGTCAGCGATGTCTGTGAAGGTCTGAAGCTTTTAAAAGCAGGAAAAACGATCAACTATCAAGGAGCCAGCGGAAATGTAGACTTGGATGCCAACGGTGATGTGCTGGGCAGCTATGACATCTGGACCGTCAAGGAAGATGGCAAAATCGGCAAGCTAGGTAATGTAAAACCTAAGTAAGCTCGGTCTTTTGAGCACTGGCGAGTCTGAAGGATAGTTTGAATATTGTTTCCTGTAGTGTAGCGATGGAGGTTTTATGGTGAGTTGGGTCATGTTAGTGACGCTGTTGGCGTTGGTCGTATTCTTCGTTGTGACAATTAATGTAGGACGGGCTAGGGTTAAGTTTGGGGTTAAGCCACC
>JANMIS010000581.1:0-4734 GCA_031375925.1 Synechococcales cyanobacterium OTE_70_concoct_197_sub | reverse complement strand
TGGTGGGAATATTCGTATCATTGCTGATACTATTTCACTAACAGGAGAGAATCCACTAACGTCCAGTTCCTCCGGCATTACTACAACCAGCTTTTTTGGCGGCGATGCAGGTTCAATTGACATTGATACAGGTCGGTTGTCCTTGAGTGCATCCGGTGTTATTTCAGCAAGTACGTCTGGCAGCGGTAATGCTGGAAACCTCGTCATTCACGCACGCAACTCGATCGAAATAGATGGCGCAGGGTCTGTCGTTGCACAACGGAGTCGCATTATCGCTTCTGGTCAACTCCTCCCGCCTCGCCTCCTTCAGGCTCTTGGCATATCTGGATTACCCACTGGAAATGGCGGCAACTTGAACATCACCGCTCCGAGTCTTCAAATTCGCAATCAAGGGTACATCGCCGCCGAGAATGTAGGGACTGGTGATGCGGGGCGTCTCATGGTCAATGCAGATTCGATCGTGCTCGATCAGCAAGGGCAAATTAGAACGGCAACCAAACTTGGACAAGGTGGGCTTCTTTCGCTTACCGTTCGGGACGCACTACTTCTACGCCACAATAGTTTGATTAGTGCAACTGCTGGCGGGTCGGGTAATGGCGGTAATATCACGATCGATTCTCCCATCATTGTAGGATTAGGAAATAGTGACATTGTTGCCAACGCTGTAAAAGGTAAAGGCGGTAGTATCCAAATCAATACTCAAAGTATTTTTGGATTAAAGTATCGCACTGCGCTTACTGCTGAGAATGACATCACGGCAAGTTCTGAATTTGGTATTAGCGGTAATGTAAAAGTAAATATGATCGGCATCAATCCAGCCAACGCTTTGAGTGAACTTCCGGTCGATATTGCAGATTCCAGCCGTCAAATTGCCGATCGCTGTGGTGCAGCTAAAACGAGTTCATTCATTGCCACTGGACGGGGTGGAATTCCTCAAGGTCCGATGAAAAAGAAAGCCTCCGTTCGTTCTTGGACTGACCTACGCAACATTACCTATTCATCAGTAACAAAACCCGTTGCAATCGTAAATTCTGTTGAGCCGATCGTCGAAGCCAATGTCCTTCAGATTGATGATTCAGGTTCGATCACCTTGGCCGCAAGTCAAGCATCAATCCCAAAATCTTCTGTGATAACCTGTTCAACTGCAACCGCAACCGGGGAATTATAAATCCAATGTCTAAGCGTACAAGGAACCCACAATGGACTTATCTTTCAACGACTATGAGAACTCCCTCATGGAAACTCGGGAGAAATTTGTAAAAGGACTAGCCTTCAGAGTGATTTCTGAAGCTCAAGTTGAGCCAGAGATATTAGATTTATTTTGGATTTATTATTGCGCCATCGGAGTTGGCATGACCGAGCCTGTGGAGGGATGGATTCGGCGATCGGGCGAACGATGCGCAGAGATGGGCTGGGATGAACTAGGTCAAACCCTAATCTCAGACGCGAAAAAGGAGACCGGGCATCACCTGTTAATGATTGCAGACACAAAAGCACTTGTGAATCGATGGAACAAAACTCACCAGACTCAATTAGAAGCTCACAAGTTCTTAGCGCATCCCTACCCTAACAGTGTGTCTGCCTATGCAACACTCCATGAAGACTCGATCGCGGGGCAACAACCCTTTACACAGATTGCGATTGAGTTTGAAATTGAAAGTCTTGCAGTCCAATATGGCAGTCAATTAATTCAAGCTTCCCAGAAAATTCTTGGAGAAGATTTTGGGAAGACTCTAAGCTTCATACAAACCCATGTGACCTTAGATGTTGACCATTCTGAAGAGGGTAAGAAAAAGCTAAGCAATTTCCTATCCAAATATCCAGATAGCCTCATTCCATTGACAACGATCGGCAAAGCAGCGCTGGATATCTATCG
This sequence comes from Synechococcales cyanobacterium OTE_70_concoct_197_sub, assembly GCA_031375925.1. Classification (GTDB taxonomy): domain Bacteria; phylum Cyanobacteriota; class Cyanobacteriia; order Leptolyngbyales; family Leptolyngbyaceae; genus JAAFJU01. The sequence continues at coordinate 2,858 of JANMIS010000581.1, read as the reverse complement.
GCAGTTTCTAGACGACTGTTTAGAATCTGCTCAATCTTATCACCGGTCAATATCGACCGAGAAAGCTTTAGTGTCATCCTTATGAGCAGCCGATCGTAAAAATACGGGAGCGATCGAGCAATCTAAAACTTAATCTACCATCTAATCAGTACATCTTCAGTACATCTAATGGTAACGAGTAGTAGAATCCATGAGCAAACTTAGTAGCTTTACACAGGCTACTTTTTTTTATCGTATTTTTACAATTCAAAACCTAAAGTTCCTCAAGAAAACGGATAGACCTAAACAAAATTTGTGCGCATGATGGAGTACGAAGATAAAAATAGCTATTTATTTTTATCTTTGAGATTACGCCTATATCTTTCCTGAAAATCAACAATGAATAGACTCACTGCCGTACCTCAAAGCATCTCTTCTCTAGATTTAAACTCAAATGTTGCTAGTGGTCTTCTCTTCAAACTAGCAGAAAATAAATCTGAATTAGAACAGGCTTTTAGACTCGTTGCTCATTGCTATTTTGAGAAAGGATATATGGGTGAATCAGATTCCAGATTAAGAATAAAACTTCAGCATTTACTGCCAGACGCAGCAGTCTTTGTCGGAAAATTGGGCGATCGAGTCGTTGCAACCTCATCCGCTTTCCCAGACTCAGAAATTGGACTCCCCGCAGATTCTATTTTTCGAGCCGAACTCGACCATTTAAGATCACAAGGTCGCCGAATTACAGAACTAGGGGCACTAGCCTCCAATCTAGAAGTCGAAACAAGTCCCTTGAATGTGCCATTGCATACTCTTCAAGCGATGCGATTAATCTATCTCTATGGTCAAGACTATCTCAAAGCTGATGATTTAGTCATTACTGTCAATCCTAAACATCGAATTTTTTACGAGAAAGTATTACTTTTTGAGACCATGAGTGAGACTAAATTCTATCCAGAAGTCAATCAAGCCCCTGCAATCGCAATGCGGCAGAATCTTCACACGATCGAAGCTAGGTTGTCAAAAATCTCAGGTCAGAAAAGTCGCTTAAAAGTTTTACGAGATCTGTTTTTTAAAGCCGAAATTGTTAATCTTAACTTCCTTAAATCTAAGCAGCCAATCAATATATGGAATCCTGAATCTCTCAATTACTTTTTCAACAAAGAAGTCACACTTTTTAAAGACATGTCTCAAGATAAGGTGGATTACATCAAATTTAAGCACGATCAATATTCTTGTGGGCGGATGAGCGCAACACGTCCCTAACGATATAGCAATGCTATCCGTGGGAACTTTGGTAGTTGAACCCAAAATTGTTACCTATTGGAAGAGAAATTATGACGGCTTTGAAGAAGCTAGGGTTAGGACTGTTACCCATTAGTATATTTACGTCTGCACCTGTGGCAGCACAAGTCATTCCAGATTCGACCTTAGGAAGTGAGATTTCCCAGGTTTCTCCATTGCAGACGATTAAAGGAACCTTAAGTCATAAAATTGAAGGCGGTGCGATTCGGGGTAACAGTCTATTTCAGAGCTTCCAGCAATTTAATGTGGGGACTGGCGAAGGCGTTTATTTCACTAACCCAGTCGGTGTCACCAATATCTTGACACGAGTTACGGGCGGAGAAGCTTCTAACATCAATGGCGTGATGGGTGTTTTAGGGAATGCTAATTTATTTCTAATTAATCCCAATGGAATTCTCTTTGGAGCAGGTGCTCGATTGGATGTGGGGGGTTCATTTCTAGGGACAACAGCTAATAGCGTCAAGTTCGCAAATGGCGTTGAATTTAGTGCGACGACCCCTGATAATCTCCCCTTACTGACACTCAATCTACCTATTGGGTTACAGCTAGGAAGTAATGCGGGATCAGTTCAAGTCCAAGGCAATGGACACAACCTCACTTCTTCAGAAACCCTGTTTGCACCTTATTTAATGACCCAGCCCGAAAGGGGCTTAGCCGTTCAACCCCGGCAGACGTTAGCACTCGTAGGTAAGTCGATCGATCTTAAAGGCGGGGTGCTTTCAGCCGAAGGTGGAAGAGTGGAACTCGGGGCCGTTAGTGCGAGTCCATCAACCCCCAGTCAGGTCAATATCGACTTCACAAATTCAGGGTTTCAGCTAAAGTATGACGATCGCACCCCCTTTGGCAGTATCGAATTAAGCAATCGATCGCTCGTGAATGTGAGCGGCGCTCCTGCCGGATCGATTCAGGTCCGTGGACAGGACATTCGTATCCAAGACTCATCGGCATTCTGGAGCCAAAACCGAGGTCTAGAGGCGGCAGGCACACTTAACATTGCAGCAACAGGGAACTTGACTTTAACAGGCAACTCCCCAACGACCAATACCCGAAGTGACATTTTGAGTGAAACGCTCTCCCCAGGTCACAGTGGAGAAATTGACGTTCAAGCTCGACAAGTAGTGATTCAAGATGGCGGCGGAATTCGCAATCGGAGTTTTGGCCCTGGTAATACGGGTGCTATCAAAGTCCAAGCGAGTCAAGGCGTGAGTATTTATGGGACAGTGGAAACCGATAATATCAATCGCACAGCACAAATTGCCGCACTGACTGTCAGTGTCGGTAATAGTGGAGATATCCTAATCAATACACCGAATCTTAAAATGCAAAATGCTGGTTTTTTGGTCGGTTCTACATTTGGAAAAGGAGCAGGAAGCAATATCACAGTTAATGCCGACACAATTGTAGTAGATAAACTCTCCTATCTAGAATCTGGTTCCTATGGTTTCGGTCAAGCGGGTAATGTCGTATTGAATACTCGTCGCCTAGCGGTTACAGATGGATCACGGGTTAGCACAACTACTTTTAACGCGGCAAATGCAGGTAACGTAACGGTAAATGCGAGTGAATCGATCGAG
>JANMIS010000526.1:0-2711 GCA_031375925.1 Synechococcales cyanobacterium OTE_70_concoct_197_sub | reverse complement strand
AGTCAATTGAAACTCGGGTGATTCAGTGTCTGGATTCGCTGTGGGTGTAGGTTGTGACATTGCAGTTAGAGTTTTTAGGGATTGAGGGTTGAAAACTTAACCAAAGCGACCGGAAACGTAGTCGCGGGTTTTTTGTTGTGCGGCATGGTTGAAGATGGCTTCTGTCCGATCGCACTCCACCATTTCACCCATATACATAAAAGCCGTGAAGTCTGACAGACGCGCCGCCTGTTGCATGCTGTGGGTCACAATTAAAATGGTGACTTTTGTTTTCAGGCTGTCCATCAGATCTTCGATGTTGCGAGTGGCGATCGGGTCTAATGCCGAAGTCGGTTCATCAAATAAGATCAATTCAGGGTCAGTTGCAAGCGCGCGCGCAATACAAAGTCGCTGCTGTTGTCCGCCGGATAGATTGAACGCCATATCATGGCGGCGATCTTTGACTTCTTCCCAGAGTGCAGCGCCTTTGAGGGCTTCTTCTACCTTATTTTCAATAAATGCTTTGTTCTTTTCACCCCGAACCCGCAATCCGTAGGCCACATTTTCAAAAATGCTTTTCGGGAATGGATTGGGACGTTGGAAGACCATGCCGATGCGCATTCGCACTTCGATCGGATCGATTTTACGAGACAGGATATTCACCTGACCATCCAGAATGATTTCACCCTCGTAGCGATTACCCGCATAGAGATCGTGCATTCGATTAAAGCAGCGCAATAGCGTTGTTTTGCCGCAGCCAGACGGGCCGATAAGAGCAGTGATTTTGCGATCGGGCAGTGCGAGATTGATATTTTTCAGCGCATGAGATTCGCCGTAGTAGAAATTCAACCCGGTTGTTTCTACTTTGGGTGGGGTTTGGGTTGTAATTGGAAGGGTGTCTAGCATGAGATTTCCTAGGATTGAAGTAACGAAGATTGATTACTATGAACTAATTACCATTTCAGATTTTTCTGAAGTCGATAGCGCAGGTAAATCGCCATCGCATTCATAGTGAGCGTCATGCCCAGCAGCACCACTCCTGCCGCCGCCGCATTGATTTGAAACTCCTGCTCTGCCCGCGAAACCCAGCTAAACATTTGAATCGGCATGACGGTAAAAGGAGCCTTTAACCATGCAAACGAAATAAATGGGAAAGTGGACTGAAGCGGTGAATCAGGGAGAAATGCAATGAAGGTCAATGCACCGATCGTCACCAGCGGAGCCGTCTCACCGATCGCACGGGACAACCCGATAATTACTCCAGTTAAAATATTACCAAAAGAATAGGGCAATAGGTGATCAAAAACCATCTGTGATTTACTAGCGCCGATCGCATAAGCCGCCTCCCGCAGTGATCCCGGAATTGCTCTGATCGCTTCTCGGGTATTGACAATCACGACGGGCAATACCAGCAATGCCAGAGTTAGTCCAGCAGTTAGAATACTTTCCCCTAAATTCAGATAATATTTAAATAGCCCTAATGCCAGCAATCCATAAACAATAGACGGGACGCCTGCCAAGTTTGTGACATTGATCTCGATTAGGTCTGAGAACCAGTTTTTAGGTGCATACTCTTCCAAATATAATCCCGCTGCAATTCCGACCGGAACTGCGATCGATGCCGTCACCAGCATCACTAAAAAGCTGCCCACCCAAGCCGCTAAAATTCCAGATAAACTTGCTTCTGGGTCAGCAAATGATGTAAAAAACTGCCAATTCAGCTTAGGCATTCCCTGCCATAGCAATTGCCCGAACAATGCGATTAAGATGATGAATGCAATCCCGATCGCCATCACCGCAATTGCAAAGAACAAATTGCTCCAACGCTGCCGCTGAATGACTGAAGCCTTAATTTGATTGAGAGAAATTGTCATGATTAGTAAGTCTCCCTAAACCGTCGTTTCAACCAGTAGCCGATCGTATTTAATCCCAAGGTCATCAACACTAGCAGCAAACCCACTACAAAAATGGTCTGATAGCCAACAGAACCATGGGGCAAATCGCCCAAGCTGACCTGCACAATGTAGGCCGTCATCGTTGCCGCCGAATCCATAGGATTAATAGAAACAGTGGGCTGCAATCCTGCTGCAATAGACACAATCATTGTTTCGCCAACAGCGCGAGAAATACCTAAAATATAAGACGAAGACACCCCAGAGAATGCTGCGGGAAATACGACTTTCCAAGCTGTTTGCAATCGAGTGGCCCCAGCGGCGTAGGAGCCTTCGCGCAGTTCTGCGGGAACCGATCGCATGGCATCCTCACTCATAGAACTAATCTGCGGCACAATCATGATCCCCATAACCAACCCTGCCGCCAGCATGTTAAATCCGCCCAAATCGGGCAACACAATTTGCAATAAAGGTGTCACCAATAGCAATGCAAAGTAGCCGTACACCACCGTCGGCACACCCGCGAGTAGTTCCAAAATCGGCTTGACCCAAACGCGGACCTTAGGTGCGGCAAATTCACTTAAAAACAATGCGATCGTTGTCCCCACGGGAATCGCAACCGATAACGCCACAGCTGTCGTCGTCAACGTCCCCGTAACCAATGGTAGAATGCCATACCTCGGCGGTTCAAATAACGGCGCCCACTCTATTCCAGTTACAAATGCTATGGGTGAAACGTTTTTAAATAACCCGTTCGCTTCGGTCCCCAACTTAAACATTTTGCCGATCGTAACCGCCTCAATGGTAAAAGCAAACAAAAGCAAGAACGACTCAACGAGC
>JANMIS010000497.1:0-3850 GCA_031375925.1 Synechococcales cyanobacterium OTE_70_concoct_197_sub | reverse complement strand
TCACGGAATAGCCTACCTTTCGCCTTATCGTTGTCCAAGTGTCGTGGGACTTGATCCATTTCTTACCGTTGGTGGTATATCGAAGCGGTCGAGGTTCATCACTTTTGTCCAGGCTGCTATGAAGTCGTTTACAAACTTGGACTGAGCGTCGCTGCTGGCATACGTTTCGGCGATTGCGCGGAGTTGTGAGTTCGAACCGAACACGAGATCGACCCGGCTTCCAGTCCATTTGATTGCGCCGGTCTTGCGATCCTTGCCCTCGAAGAAATGTTCGCATAGCTTCGACTTCTGCCATTCGGTATTCATGTCCAGCAAGTTCACGAAGAAGTCATTTGACAACGTCTCTGGCTTCTTGGTAAACACGCCAAGTTCTGGGAACGAAGTGTTTGCATTGAGGACCCTAAGGCCGCCGATGAGAACGGTCATTTCCGGCGCGGTTAGTGTTAGCAACTGAGCACGGTCGACCAGCAATTCTTCCGCAGGTCTGTCATGTTCCTTGCCAAAGAAATTGCGAAAGCCATCGGATGCGGGCTTCAGCACCTCAAACGATGCAACGTCGGTGTTTTCCTGAGTCGCGTCGGTTCGTCCTGGAGTGAAAGGAACTTGTGCGTTGCTACCTGCTTTCTTCGCCGCCGCTTCAACACCGGCGCATCCTCCTAGAACAATCAGATCTGCCAGCGATACTCGCTTGCCGTCAGTGCGAGATTTGTTGAAATCTTGCTGTATCTGCTCAAGTGTTTTTATAACGTTAGTTAGTACGGCTGGGTTGTTAACTTCCCATTCGATTTGAGGAGCCAGTCGAATGCGGGCTCCATTGGCTCCACCACGTTTGTCCGATCCACGGTAGGTGGATGCGGATGCCCAAGCCGTTGAGACCAGTTGCGAAATGGAGAGACCAGAGGTCAAAATCTTACCTTTGAGAGCTGAGGCTTCTTGATCTCCGATTAGTTTGTGATCCACCGCAGGGACCGGATCTTGCCAAATTTGAGCCTCAGCCACCATTGGCCCAAGGCAACGAGAAATAGGTCCCATGTCGCGATGCGTCAGCTTATACCATGCCTTGGCGAACGCCTTGGCGAACTGATCGGGGTTGTCATGGAATCGCTTCGAGATTGGTCCGTAGATTGGGTCCATCTTGAGCGCGAGGTCGGTTGTAAACATAATGGGGGCGTGGGACTTTGATTTGTCATGTGCATCTGGCACAGTTCCCTTGGCCGAAGCCTCCTTCGGAGACCATTGCCAAGCGCCTCCTTGACCCTTGACCAATTCCCATTCATAGTCAAACAGGTTGTCGAAGTAGCCGTTGGACCAAGCGGTCGGAGTTGAGGTCCAAGCACCTTCGAGACCGCTGGTGATCGTGTCGCCAGCGTTTCCCTTTTTATAGGTATTCTTCCAACCGAAGCCTTGCTCCTCGATACTGGCTCCCTCCGGCTCTGGCCCAACGAATTTGCTCGCATCTTCTGCTCCGTGCGCCTTGCCAAATGTATGGCCACCCGCTATCAACGCAACCGTTTCTTCGTCATTCATCGCCATACGAGCAAAGGTCTCGCGAATGTCTTTTGCTGAAGCGAGTGGATCTGGTTTGCCGTTTGGTCCTACAGGATTTACGTAGATCAGACCCATTTGAACCGCAGCGAGTGGATTCTCTAGAGTTCTGTCGCCTGAGTAACGCTTGTCGCCTAACCACTCGCTTTCGGGCCCCCAATAGATATCTTCCTGTGGCTCCCAAACGTCCTCGCGTCCGCCCGCGAATCCAAACGTCTTGAAGCCCATGGATTCAAGAGCCACGTTGCCAGTGAAAACCATCAGGTCTGCCCAAGAGATCTTATTGCCGTATTTTTGCTTGATGGGCCAAAGCAGTCGACGCGCCTTGTCTAGATTTGCATTGTCTGGCCAACTATTGAGCGGTGCGAACCGCTGTGTGCCATAGCTGGCCCCACCTCGACCGTCTGCGATTCGATATGTTCCAGCGCTATGCCATGCCATCCGAATGAAGAGTGGTCCGTAATGGCCGTAGTCCGCAGGCCACCATTCTTGGGACGTCTTCATCAGCGTTTCGATATCCCTTTTCAACGCCTTCAAGTCGAGCTTCTTGAATTCCTCGGCGTAGTTAAACCCTGCACCCATTGGGTTACTTTTAGAAGAATTTTGATGGAGGATCCGCAGGTTTAACTGCTCGGGCCACCAGTCCGCCGAAGAGTATCCTCCTGCGGATGTGGTTCTTTCGGCGGTGGGCCGATTTGATCCGCCGATAACCGGGCATTTGCTGAGATCTACTTTTACAGCATCGGTTATCGGTCCGTTTTTGGGAGTTGAACTGACTTGATTTTGAGCAAACGCGGTGGTGGCGGTGCTCAGCAACGCGATGCCTGTTAGGAAACGAGCGAATTGGAACTTTGCGGCCATGATTTCTCCTGAAATTGGGAATGCATTTCAACGCCTGTTGACACATAAGCGTACCGGAAGGACAAGTTTGCGCTTTTTCGCCCAATCCGTCCAATGCATTGTTAGTATACCATTGATGCACACAACGCATGAGCCTCCGAAAAGCCGTGGGAGGGCGACTTTGCAAGAAAGACTTTTACGACGCGACGCTTAGAGGAACGCAAAAGTGGAATTCGAACAATTAAGGCACTTTTTAATGGTAGCTGAGTTGATGAATTTCACTCGAGCAGGGGAGGCGGTAGGACTGTCGCAACCCTCCTTGAGCCGCTCTATCGCGCGCCTTGAGGAGGTGCTTGGCCAGCCCCTCTTCGAGCGTCAATCGCGAAGTGTCACGCTGACCGATGCGGGAAACATGCTACTAGGTCGAGCTCGTCAGATTCTGCTTTTGGTTGATGATGCGAAAGCCGAAATCAACGACGACGGACAAACTGGCCGGATTCGAGTGGCTGCGATTCCGACAATCGCCCCTTACTATCTGCCGGAGCGACTAAAGGCGTTCCATAAGGATTTTCCTAAGGCCAAGGTAATCGTTCAGGAAGATACGACAGACAATTTAATGAAGAAACTAAACGATGGCCAAGTCGATGTCGTGGTTGCTTCACTGCCCATCCATGTCAAATACCTTGCGATTGAGAGGTTGTTCGATGAGGAATTGCTGTTGGTCATGGCTTCCGAAAATCCATTGGCGAAAAAGAAGACGATTCAAATGAGCGATATAGAGTCGTTGCCCTTTGTTCTGCTTGGAGAGGCTCACTGCCTGACCGACAGTGTCGTTTCATTTTGCCAACAGAAGTCCTTTCATCCACTATCGGTCGAGCGTACAAGCCAACTCGCCATGGTACAGGAACTGGTGGCGTTAAATCACGGCATCAGCTTTACTCCAAAAATGGCGCGCGAACTCGACAGCAACGCACGCCGAGTCTACCATTCGATAGAGGGAAGAAAGCCGATAAGATCCATCGTGATGGTGACGAATCCCTTTCGATACCAAAGCCTGTTGCAACGCAATTTTCAAGAGTCCCTTCGCAATTCTGTATCGGCAATTCCTAAAAAAGGAACAGCAGGTAGCAACAGGGAATGAGGGAATCGAAACCCATGGGCGCTGAGCTATTTGAATCCACATTTGACTCTTCGAATGCGCTCAGGGGTGGATGCGAAACGCATTCCATCGTTATTTTGGAACGATCCCTGACACCCAAACGTTTCGATGGGTAGAATTCTGTTCGTTGAAGTGTCGTTTTTTTATGTTGAGTGAAGATTTTAGTTCGGGGATGGGTATGTCGGAATCTGGTGTGGTGCTTGCCGTGGATCTTGGTGAGACCAGCGGTCGCGTTATTGCTGCAGATTTGTTATCTTATCGCATTCATTTAACGGTCGTTCTACGTTTCGAAATCGCGCGGGTTGT
>JANMIS010000474.1:0-1586 GCA_031375925.1 Synechococcales cyanobacterium OTE_70_concoct_197_sub | reverse complement strand
CTCGATCGGCTTGCCTACGAAACCCCTGACTTCTCGGGCGCAGAGATTGAACAAACCCTCATCGAAGCCATGCACCTAGGGTTTAGCCAAAATCGCGACTTCACCACCGACGATATTCTCGAATCCGCCAGCCAAATGGTGCCCCTCGCCCGCACCGCCCAAGACCAGATTCGGGCTTTACAAGATTGGGCCGCCTCTGGGAAAGCCCGCCTTGCGTCAAAACACAATGCCTTAAGCGATCGAATTCAACAACAGATGCAGCAACCCGAATAAGAGGGTTGTGACCTAAAATGTGACCTAAAATAATGTGAGTTTGGGCTAGGGAAAAATCACACCCAATGTGAAGCAGCGTTTGATTGCGCTTGATAAGCTTTGGGTGTCATTCCTGTTTTCTGACGGAAGACCTTTGTTAGATGTGTTTGGTTGGCAAAGCCGCAATCGAGGGCAATGGTGCTAATGGTGGCCGATCGCTTTTCCAGTAATTGCTTGGCTCGCTCTACCCGTTGTTGCATCAAATACTGATGGGGTGCTGTTCCCATTGATTGTTTGAACGATCGGCTAAAGTGTGATTCGCTCATGTGGGCTAGCTTCGCTAAATCTGAAATTGATATATCTTCTATCAAATTTGCCCTCATATAATCAATCACTTGCGCCAACTGTGACTGAGGTAAACCGCTGGCTTTGAACTCAATTGAAGGTTTGCTGACAGCATAGTTCGCCGCCAAACGCGCCGCCAGTGCTGCTCCCAATAACTCACCATACAGCCGCCCAGACATACAATTCGTTTGAATTTCCAACTTGAGCGCGAGGGCTAATTGTTGGATGACCGGATCATCGATCGAAAGCTGTGGAATCAGTTCTATTTCATGTGGCATGCATTGCTGAGGGGTTTGATTCAGCAATGTAGGACAAATGGCAATCACTGAAAATTCGACTTCCCGGTCCCAGTTTGTCCGATGATTTAGAAAGGCTGGAATCACATCGACTCGACCGTTGCCGTGGGCATAGCGTTTAAATTTGCCTTCCAAACAACGCTCTGCCTGAAAGCAACTTTTGGGGTCTGTGATTACCAGTGAATGTTGCAGCAGTCGATGCTCCACCGTTTCATGAGGAGGATGGCAGTAGTGGATGAAGGTTAACCCTTTCCACGCAGTATGATAGCTATCGACTGAAGGCGCTTGTGGAAGCACTTGCGCTGCTGCCTGTCGGTTTGTAAAATCGATCGTGGAGATTGCATGATTCATATGAGCTTTCACCGAGTCAGGACATCCCAAGCAGGATTAGGATAATTTTGTCAGAATTGGATGAGACGGCAGATTTAGGCTAAGGCTATTGTAGAGAGAGTCCACTTCGCTTACAACCTATGCCAAATCAACTTGTGCCAAATCAACTTGTGCCAAATCAACCCACACCAGAAATTGAGCTGTTGCGTACCGCATACGCGGCCTTCAATGCGCGTGACATTGATGCCGCCCTAGCAACGATGACTCCCGACGTGGCTTGGCCGAGGGCGTTCAAAGGCGGTTTTGTTCGTGGGCCTGAAGAGGTCCGCGCTTACTGGACGGAGCAATGGAGTGAGATTGACG
>JANMIS010000043.1:0-9373 GCA_031375925.1 Synechococcales cyanobacterium OTE_70_concoct_197_sub | reverse complement strand
GGCGACGTTGATTTGGCATAGTTTATTCTCACTTTCGATGTATTAACTTATATTTTACGCATTATCTTTGGCTTTGAACCATTCGTCGTACAGTGCTTGATAAGTTCCATTTTCGCGAAGCTTAAGCAAAGCGCTATTGATGGGTTTACGGTAGGGGCTGCTGTTCGCGATCACAATACCGTAGCTCTCCTCGCGCAGCATCTCCCCCACCAATTGGACATTCCCCTTACCTTCGCGCGAAGCGTAGTACATCAACACAGGCGCATCAAACACCACCGCATCTACCTGCTGCTTCAGTAAGGCATTGTAGGCTAATTCAATTTTGTCCACTTCTAATGTTTTGATCTTTTTTGTACGCAAAAACTCGGCAGCGGTACTTCCAGCGGTCGTCGCCACGGTGCGATTTTGCAAATCATCTAGCCCTTTAATGTCTCCTTGCAGCGTCTGTACCGTCATGCTGGTCGTCACAGTCGCAGTAAAATAGGCTACAAAAACAACCGCAATAAACATCCAAAACACAGCCATCAATCGGCCCAATGGACCCTTTGGCATTTCTTCAGCCTGCGTTGCTAAGGTCGCAGCAGCCCACCAAGCCGCCTCAAAAATACCTGGAAAATAGGCTTCATCGATCGCACTTTTCGGATGACGGCGTTCCAATAGCCAGATAATATGGGCTGCCACGACGACCATGCTCAAGGCGATCGCAAACAATTGCAGAAATATGGGAGAGATCAAGTCCCGTAATAAATTCGGAACAAATCCGGATTTCTTGGGGCTGCGTACGAGAATTTGTAATCCCGAATTGAACATGGGATAGGAAAAATCAAGCTTTTGTTCACGCTCGGCGGTAATCGAAATCGCTGCGATCGCCACATCCACTTTCTTCGTTTCGACAGCACTCAAAACTTCAGGCAGCGTTGAATAGACGACGATCTTGTAGGTTTTTCCTAGGTCTGCCGCTACTTTTTGCCATAGCTCCATGCTGAACCCCGTAAAGCGGCCACTATTCTCCATCGCAAACTGTGTAATCAATCGTGTGGCCACTCGAAGCTCGGCAGTTTTCGGCTGGACGGGAGACTGTGCCAACACAGGCGATAGCAAGCTGCTAGCCGCCACTCCAAAAATCACTAACAGCATAACAATTGAATTGCGGACCGCTAACCCCGATCGCCACCTAAAAAACAATTTTCTGATCATCCTCGAACTCCTATCATCCATTGGCGTTCATTTTACCGGTGAATCTCTTTAAAGTCTGTCGAAATGAGTTCTGCTGGACCGATCGCCTCAATCGCAAAAACGATCGGCTTAACGTTTCCACATCGGTTTCTATTGCTCCATATCGCCATTCTACATAGTGATGCACGATCGAATCCAAAACAGAATGCCCCGGAACCGATCGCAACTGAGGCAGCACTGTTTGAGCATAGTGAATATATTCAAACGGCGTAAGACCGGGCGATCGTGTTACTCCTTGTTCGTGCAGCCAATCTATAAGCTGTTGGTAAAGTCGTTCCATACCGGGGAGTTTTTGCAGTTGCGATCGACGACGAAATCTCCGCAACTGTAACCACAAAAGCCACAATCCAAACCCCAAACTCGTCCCCAACAGCAACAGCGTCAGCCAACCCAAAATTCCCTGGGACACTAATCGCACAATATTGCCCAACAGCGCACCCAACAGATTAAACAATCCCTGAAATACACCCATCACAGGAGACGGCAGCCACCCCGCCACCCAATTCCAAAACTGCTTCAATGCACTAAAGGTTTGGTCCGCTTCCACAGAAGGCGGAACTAAAGCATGACCGGGAATCGGGTCAAACGTAAACCAACCATAGCGATCGAAATACACCTCCACCAATGCAAACGCATCAGTGTTTTTCACTTCATACATCCCCGTAAATGAATTAAACTGTCCCGGCAAAAATCCGGTTGTTAGTCTTGTTGAGAGTCCGATCGATCGCAGCATCACCGCTAGCGTTGTAGAAAAATGATCGGCATAACCGCCCTTGTATTTTGTTAAAAAAGCCGTTGCTAGATCCTCACCCGTTTCAAAGAATGGTAAATCCTGTTGTAATGAATAGCGTTGTTTGATTGCCTGAGTTAAATACAAGGCTTTCTCATAATCTGAGTCGATCGGGCTACTCGACATGGCCAGCAGGCGATCGGCCTCTTGCTTCAGCAATACCCGAGTTTTCTCATTAGGGATTTGCAAATAGGAACTTGAAGTATTTTGCGATTGATTAGATTTTAAATCAGGTTTTGAATTGAGTTTTAAATTAGGAACTTTGCTTTTTGCTTTTTGTAGCTCAGTCCGATCGCGGTATGGCACTTCCGAAATCACCGTATAAGTCAAACCCTCAGACAATGGCACAGGCGCACGAATGCCCGCTTGTGAATCCCAAGCCACCTGCTGCGTCGGAAAAAACAATTCCCGAGGACTCGCCAACGCAGGCACTAAGTTCGGCAACTCCGATAAAATGCTGTAGGTCTGGACTACTTCTTTTGTCCGTTCCGTGGTCCCCGTCGTCGGCAAATAAAACTGATAGGCCCAACCTGTACGGTTTAGCGTTTTAGTTTTGTCATTATCCGACAGTTCCCAACCCTGCCCCGTATACCGATCGAACGCCTGCACCCGCCAAAAACCCTCCGCCTGCGATCGGACCCGCATCACCATCTTCGGCTTCAAGGTTCCCCGCAAGTTCTGATTAATCCGATCGCCAAATCCCGCATAAAACTCCTCATCCGCTGTCCCCGCACCCTTCTGCGGCGCAGTCCCGCGTCTACGTCCTGGCCTGTCTTGTCCCTCTTGAGTTCCACTACGCGAATAGCCGGGATTGGTAACGCGCTGATTATCAAACTGTTGAGGGGTATCAATGGGCGCACTCATGGGCAAACTTCGCAACTGGTATCCCGGCAAACGCGGCATTAATGCAAATACCGTCAGCCCGATCGCCAACGTAATTGCAAACAAACTCGCTAATTTTTTACTATTTTGTTTGAGTTCTTTAGGATTCGCGATGATGGATTTGATCGACAGATTCGATCGCAATCCCAAGCGCGATCGATAATCTAGCATCAATACCGGAAGCGCGATTGCCAAAAAGATCAACAGCATCCCACCAAAGGCCATGGTTTGGCTTAAAGTACTCGCTACCCCCAACAAAATGAGACCAATCATCATTGAGTAGCCCAAGTCTTTGCGCTTAGGCAGATCAAAACTATGCAGCACCTGAATCTGCACCATCAACTCCACTAACACCAAGCGCAAATCATTAGTCTCACGTCGGGCAAAGGAATGAATAAAAAAGAAAATCAAGGCTGCGATCATGCCGATCGCCAGCAAAAACTTAGTCCCGATCGCCCGACTGTTTCGCTGCCGCCAACTCCAGCAGGCTCCCATGGCACTCAAAGGAACCGCCCAGACCCACAGCGAAGTCTCCGCCGCAATATCCGTCGCTACGATCCCGATCGTCACCAACGACTGCGCCAACACCCGCAACCAAATAGATTCCTCGGGAGGCTCTACGAAAAAATTGGCCGATCGAACCTTGGATGGAAGCTTTGATTTGAGTCGATCGCTAAGTCGAGCTTTTAAGCCTTGCAGGGGAAGTACAGGCGGCATAGTTCATAAACCCATAATGGGCATTCTGAGTCGTCCTCTACAGGATGCCCTAAAACCAGTCAACTGGTATTTTTTGATCGCCGAGTTTCAACTGGGTTCTAGCTGAGATGAATAGCAAAGACGATCGCATCATCCGCGCCTAGTTGAACCGTCAGACGCAGTGGCTGATTTGGGCGCAAGTCTGCTAGTTCTACACTTAGAACGCCTGCCTCTGGACGCTGAGCCATGGCTAAACTGGGACCATTTGCCAAGGACAAGCTGCCACCGCAGGGCAACTGGCTATTGATGTGAAGCACTGCGTCACCGGATTGAGTGCGGTGGTAATCCATGTGCAGCGTCAAGGCCCCAATCTCCGTCACCCACTGGTGAGTCGAAGCCTGGTTCAATGTCGTGCTCAAGGTCAAGGCCGCAATCATCTCACGGGCCGCTAACAGCGAAAGGACCATTTGCTGTGTTGGACTAGCCGCTTCGTAGGCACTGGGCAAATCAGCACCTAATTCCGACAGCCGTGACTGAAGAGTTGCGTAGCCATTTCGTGCAGGAGACATCATCACCACACCCGCCAGTTGGTTCAACTGAAGGAAGTTCTCCGGGAAAAAAGACTCGGCAACTTTTACTGCTTTTGCCCCTTCGCGAAGGGAAGTCTGAACGACGGATTCACAGGCTGTGAGCATCTGAAGTAACATTGACTCGGGGAGGCCTACGGGCAACGTCAGACGACGCAATTGTTCTAGCCACAGGGAGCCAGATTGGCGGATCCCTTGTAAATCGGAAATAGAGTTGGGGACCCAATCCGACTGGTACTCTGAGATTTCATCTTCCCAGGGAAATAGGGGAGGGTTTTGTTCGATTTCCAGGGAAAGGCGATGTTTTAATAACGCTTGAAAACGCTCTTGCACAGCAGGTATATCTCCAGAGGTTTGCTGAAAGGTCTCGGTTGACGATCGATTTACATCAGATTGAGCGCTATCTAAATGGGTCCGATCGTCCAAGAAAGCAACAGACTTTAGATCACTTTCTAGGGGACGAATCAAATCTAAAAAGATTTTTTGTAGGTCTTCTGAGTCAAATTCCATCGTGATATGTCCTTATTCATCCTGTATTGAGTCTGCTCCGGATAGTTGGGAATTTCGTATTTCCCAAGCCTGCTCCAAGAGCTTGAACCATTGTCGTTGAAGTTGATTGGGAGTACAGCCTACACTGCGGGCGATATCGTTGTCCGATCGCTTCTCTCGCTTGAGTTTGAGAATCTTTTGCTGCTGGACGGTGAGGCTGTTGTGAAAGACATCCCACTGAACCTGAGATAGACCTAAATGATGATCTAAATCTATCTCTAGCCATTGATGAACCAGTTCCCATCGGTGGGTAAAGGTAAATCGAACGAGGTGATATTTGAATCGCTGCTGTAAGTAATCCCGCTGTCTCGGGGTCAGGCCCAAAATGGCCTCGATCTCGTTGGCCGGGAGGTCCTGAAGTCGCAGCGTAAAGTAGTCAATGCAGTCCTGCTGCTTGCGTTCTTCTAAGTAAGCAATCAACTCTTGCACCACATTTTCCCGCAGGCCATCTTCGGCGGGTTCTTGGTCCTGGGAAACCATCTGCTCTCGAAGCTGCTGAATCGACGCTAGACTAAAGGCATCTTCGCCTTCATTTAGGGATCCTTCGGCAGCTCGCTCAATATCAATCAGAGTTTCATTGGGCTGCTGCTGGGAGAAGGTCTGGGCGCGCAGAATAATTAGCTGCTGGTTACGACGACCGGGCAATGGGATTCGGCGCTTGGCGTAGCGCTCGGTGAAGGCCATGTATTCGGCGAGTTGCAGAAGCGATCGGGGCTGGTAGTCTTTGCCCAGTTGAGTTTCGCGGCGGAAGGCATAGAGCGCTTCCATGTAAAAAATCTGTAAAAAGTCTTCAATCAGCGTCAGACGTGCTTGGTAGCCTTGGTTCTGCTTTGAGGCGGAGATGTAGCGGTAGACGATCGCGCTGAGGGTGCTGTGAAGATCGACGCGACCTTTACGAGAACCGAGTTTGTAGTAGTGAACGCACTGCTCTAGACGATGCCGAGCTAGGGCTATTGCCCAGGAATCCACTTCCCCTGAGTCTTGAATCCTTTGACTTTCAACACAAATCCGCCCGACTTCTTGGCTCAGACGCAGCGCAACTTCCTCGCAGGATTGCTGCGAAGTTTTGCGTTCAGAAATTTTGGTAGTGGCTTGCTTAAGTTCACCCAGAAGAAGCTGATAGATGGCATCCACGCTCTGGCAGACATCCCCCGTATTAGTTAGTGTTTGGTAGGTCAATAGACTACCCTCAAAAATTAGGTCTCAGTCAAACAATTTTAGTCAGTCCAGGAATCCAGGGGTTGGGTTAGGCGAATTGAGCCTAAACTAATAAATGAACAAATGGTAGATCACGATCGCCCTAAGCCTATGCACTGACTATGCAATCAAACTTTTTAATAGACGACTTAGCTGACCAAGTGCAGGTTCTGATTCAGGATGCCCCATCTGATGATCAGACAAAACAACTCGTCAAAACCGTTGCTAGCACTCTAGCTTTGTTCGCCAGAAATCATCTTAACGCTTCTCAGTACTATTTGATTCAAGACGCATCTGGCGCTTGGCTCAAAAACGTTCTTATCCATCGTACACAATCTAATGTCGAAAAAACTGCTATTTTTATTTTTTCCACCTTAGAAGATGCCTCTAAAGAGGTAGTTCGCCTCCAAAATGTTCAACTTTCTCCGCTAAAGATTCCAGTAACTGACCTTTTATTTAGATTTTGGACGCTTAACTTGAGTGATTCGCTGATTTTTCACGATAGTTCTGATGCTCAGCAGGAGGTCAGCCGATCGCAGCTCAGCAAAGCGCTCAAAAAAGCCAGCGACCGTGACCGTGGAAAAGCGCGATCGACCTCATCCGGCAAGGGGTTCGGTCAACGATCTGATCAACGATCGGAAGACATCTGCTGACTCAGCCTACAATCCTTAAAACCCAGGTATCTGCGATAATTTAGAAGCTAGCCTATCCTCGATCGCCCTATGCCCCGCCATTTCAACACCGCTGGTCCCTGTGACCCCGACATCCACTATATGCTCCCGCCTCTAGCGCGACTCCCCTCATTAGTGGACCTCGTAGACCAAAGAACCTATTTTGTTGTCCATGCGCCACGACAGACGGGCAAAACAACAGCCATGATGGCTTTTGCTAAACAGTTGACAGCCACTGGAAAATTCTCTGCCATTCTCATGTCTGCCGAAGTCGGCGCACCCTTCTCCTACGACGCGGGCAAAGCAGAACTTGCCATCCTATCTGCATGGCGACTCGCCACAAAAATCCGACTCCCTGAATCTCTACAACCCTCGAACTGGCCACCCCAGAGTGAAGCAGGCGCACGAATTCAAGCTGCACTTCAAGAATGGGCGATCGAATCCCCAAGACCTCTAGTTGTCTTAATTGATGAAATCGATGCCTTACAAGATGAAGCCTTGCTGTCAATGCTGAGACAACTTCGATCGGGCTTTCCCGACCGACCTTTAGGCTTTCCCCAATCGATCGGCTTAATCGGTCTACGAGATGTTCGAGATTATAAAATTGCCTCTGGCGGCAGTGAAGATCTAAACACCGCTAGTCCCTTTAACATCAAAGTTGAATCCCTCATCATTCGTGATTTTAACGAGATAGAAATTGCTGAACTCTATGCTCAACATACGCAAGAAACGGGTCAGATCTTCACGCCCGAAGCCATTACCGTTGCTTATGAATGCACGATGGGACAACCTTGGTTAGTCAATGCTCTCGCCCGACAATGTGTAGAAGTTATTGTTACCGATCGTTCGATCGCGATCGATACCCACCACATCCAGACCGCAAAAGAAATCTTAATTCGCCGCAAAGACACACACCTCGATAGCTTGACAAAGAGACTGAGAGAAAACCGTGTCAAAGCTATCCTAGAACCCATGATGGCAGGTCAAGACCTAAACGAATCCAGTGACGAAGATCGCGATTTCTTAGTTGATTTAGGATTACTAAGACGGGAAAACAACGGTGGATTAATCGTTGCAAATCCAATTTATCGTGAGATTTTAGTCCGAGTCTTAGCCCAGGGACCACAAGATAGTTTGCCGAGTATTTCACCCACTTGGTTAACCTCAACCGGAGAGCTGAATTCAGATGCTTTGCGAGATGCTTTCATGGCATTTTGGCTACAACATGGAGAACCGTTACTGAAAAGTGCTTTGTATCATGAAATTGCACCTCATTTAGTTTTGATGGCTTACTTACATCGGGTTGTGAATGGCGGTGGAACCTTAGAACGTGAATATGCGATCGGACGAGACCGTATGGATCTATGTTTACGGTACGGCAATGTCACCCTGGGTATCGAGATCAAAGTCCAACGAGACGATGGCCGAAATCAATTAACCCGAGGATTAGAACAAATTGATCGATATCTAGCACGACTAGGACTCGATTCTGGGTGGCTTGTCATTTTCGATCGGCGTGAAACCGTATTGCCAATCGAAGCCCGATTGCGATCAGAAGTGCATCAGACCAGTTCTGGGCGATCGATCGATGTTATCTTTGCCTGATTTAGGTGACTAAACCCAATGTTTTCGGATAAATTTCATCACCATTGGCTGAAGGCTAAATAGCACTTGTTCTTGTTCAATCATCATTTCTAGAAGGCACTTTCGCTCCAAGGAGGCCATGGATTCGACGATCGTGGAACCCGAGAGGTGAGGGAGTTGCGATCGGAGTTCAGCGCGACTAACAGGATCTTGGGCAGAAGCTAGGGCGATCAAAATAGATTTTTCGTCATCAGTAATATGGCGAATCCGCTCAGCAATCACGCTTTCCATTTTTCCTAAAATAAATGTCCCAATGTTCAACAACTCCCGCGCCGAACCGCCAAATTGATCATTGATTAAAGTCGCAATCATTGTCAACGCATAGGGATTGCCGCTGTAAAGATTAATCAGCGCCCGCCAAGCGTCGGTTTCGGGCTTGAGGTTGTGTTGTTCTAGAAGCTCAATGCCACCGAGTTTTAAGCCTTCGAGCTTGAGGCTGCGGATGGCGGGGTTGAGGGCTTCGAGCTGCTGGACCTCATCAGACTTTTCACGGGTGAGGACGAGGATACAGCTATTGTGTTTCGGCAAGGCAAGCTGGGCAAACCACTGACAGTACCGATCGCGATCCATGGGATTCCATGCGGGGACATTAGCGGCGCGATCGACCAAGGAGCTTTCCACCACATCAATGACAATAAGCGTCCGTTCCGCTTGAAGCTTTTCGAGAATGCGTGAGCTATCCGCCCAGTCGTAGCTCGCGTCTCGTTCCTGAACTTGAGGCATAATCCCCAAATCAAGATCTAACTGACTCCAAAACCGATCAAGACTAGAACCTGCATGGAGCGATCGCCAAATAATCCGTTTAAATGCAGAGGGATGGGGCCGATCGGGGTTAGCGAGATTGTCCACAAGCTGCGCCGCCAGGGAGGTTTTGCCAATGCCGCCCATGCCCCACAGAAACATCAACCGCGTTTGCATCACCAAGTTAAACAGTTGAATCATTTCTTCAGTGCGTCCACAAAGCTGAGGCGGCTCGGGCATTTCATGCAAGATCAGATGGGGGGTTGGACGTTCTGGCTCTGGAAAGTCAAGTTCGGCCACTGTTTTCCAATCTTTGATTCCCACCGCTTCGACGATCGCAATGAACAGATCGTAACTAATGCCAATCTGCTTCCAAAAAC
>JANMIS010000041.1:0-5700 GCA_031375925.1 Synechococcales cyanobacterium OTE_70_concoct_197_sub | reverse complement strand
GATCAAGCTCATAAATTAGATTACCTTCAGCACGGGTCACCTGACATTCAGTGCCGATCGGGACACAGCCATGATTAGCAGCCCAGGCGATTTGGGCAGATCCTGACATGAGTGTTGCGACGGTGCCATTACTCAGAACTTGATCATCACAAAACTGATACGTAATTTGCATTGCTGCATTACTTCCCGCCGCTCCGCCAAAAAATGGGAGGAAATTTTCTGTCAATAATACAGACTGTAATCCAACAGCGAGTCGGTCAAAGTTGAGCGTGAGACCATCCGTAAATAGGAATAGTGCGATCGGGTCAGTGGGCATTTCCATCTGAATCTTGTGCCCTAGGGTTTTGCCGACATCTTCAAAGCTAAGTGCTTCATTAGCATTCAGATTATGATGACTGAGAATCTGATTAGTAAATCGTATCTCATCAGATTTAATGACCATTACTGCCACAGAAAAGCCCGATTCGTCAGCTTCCCCCTGTACAATAACGCCTTGACCAGAGCAGCCTGACAATGAACAATATCCCGTTGCTTCTCGTATAGACTGCACGAGTCTATCTGCGTCATAGCCGAGTGAGGCAAAAACGAACACAAAATCTGGTTGTTCAATAGCAGCGGCAGTCAGGGCTTTTTTGACTGCTTCTTGAGCAGCTCGGACAGGATGGCGCTGGTGACTAACCCCAACTCCGACATAAGTTCTCATACTAATATTCCTTAAGTTAGTGGCGTACTGCAAAGCTGAAATTAAGCTAAAATTAAGCTGAAAAGCTCTAAATTGTAGATTATTCTAGGGTGCCCATCATCTCTATAAAGCAACGCTCTTTGTCTTAATCGTTCGAAGAGCTGAGAATATTTTGGGCTAGTGCAAGAGGTCAAAATATAAATTGACATTCGTCACAAATAATATTTCGATCGCACGGTCGAGTTGTGACGCATGAAGGAAATCGAGGAAAATTTTATTTTCTAATTGCTGAATGGCAACTTTTGTACGCTGTGGAGGAGTTTGTGCTAATTGTTACAGCATTTAGGTCAATCGGTATTTTAGAATACATGTAAAATCTTGAGCCAAGAATAGTAGTATGCAATTGCTCGATCGATTGAGTATTAAGTCAAAACTGATTGCCATGTTGTTGGCGGTGAGCGGTTGCTCTATTGTTGTTGTTACTTATTTAGGCTATCGAAGCGGCCAAGAAAACTTAACCGATCGAGTGTTTAGTCAACTGACCAGTGTGCGGGCATCCAAAGCCGATCGCATTGAGGCTTATTTTAAAAATATCCAAAATCATACTCAAACCCTGAGCGAAAGTCCGACGATCGCCGCAGCGATTCAGGACTTCACTGCTGCTCACCGGAAATTGCAAACGGCAACAATCACTCCAGCGATCGATCAACAGCTTACCAGCTACTATCGGGACTCCTTTCTACCACGCTTAACCAAGACAGATTTGGGGACTCCTGTAATCGAATCCTACACCCCAAAAGACCCCGCCGCCCGCTATCTTCAGTACCATTACATTGCCGCTAATCCCAACCCTGTCGGCAAAAAAATGCTCCTAGATGACCCCCGTGATGGCAGTGAATACAGCCGGATTCATACTCAATATCATCCAATTTTTCGCAATATTGTTCAGAAATTTGGCTACTATGACATGTTCCTCATTGATCCGCAGGGAACGGTTGTATACACAGTATTTAAGGAAACTGATTTTGTTACTAATTATCAAACGGGAGCCTATAAAGATAGCAATCTAGCTCAGCTAAACTCGATCGTTCAGGCGGCTAAAACTCGCGACTATGCTCGCCTTACCGACTTCGCCGCCTATGCGCCCTCCTATGGGGCACCTGCTGCTTTTATTGCTGCACCCATTTTCAATAAGTCAGAATTTATTGGTGTCTTGGCCTTTCAGCTTCCTGTTGATGAGATTAACAATATTATGACGGGAAATCGCAATTGGGCGAGTGATGGGTTAGGTAAAAGTGGTGAAACCTATTTAGTGGGTCATGATTATTTAATGCGATCGGTTTCTCGCTTTTTAGTAGAAGACCCCAAGGGTTATGCAAACACCCTGAAATCGCTGGGAATCAGTTCTACTGTCGTTAATAGAATTGATCAGTATGGAACATCCATCTTACAACAGCCCGTCCGTACTGAAGCGACTGTGCAGGCGATCGCAGGTAAGCAGGGAACACAAATCATCAATGATTACCGTAATATTCCCGTTCTTAGTTCCTACGCTCCGTTGAAGCTAGAACATCTTGATTGGGTCATTCTGTCAGAAATTGATCTAGCAGAAGCTTATAGCCCAATCTATGCGTTTGAGAAGCAAATTTTGATTTCGGCGACGTTGCTATTGCTTGCCGTGACGCTATTAGCAATGGCTCTAGCGCATCTGTTTGTTAAGCCGATTAATGAATTGATTGCGAGTGCTCGACGTGTCGCGGCGGGAGAGTTAGAGACGATCGCAGTCCTCGACTCCGGAGATGAATTTGGTGAATTGACTCAATCTTTTAATGCCATGGTGACTAGCTTGCGGACTCAAACTAAACTGGTCGCTCAGAAAAATCAAGAGAATGAACAGCTATTGCTCAGTATCTTTCCGTCAGCGATCGCTAAACGGCTGAAACAGGGCGAAAAAGATATTGCTGAAGATATCTCCAACGTTGCGGTGTTATTCTCTGATTTGACAGGATTTTCTAAGCTATCATCAACCTTGACCGCCTACGAAATTGTGGCCATTCTCAATGATTTGGTGGCTGCTTTTGATGAGGCTGCTGACAGGCAAGGAATGGAAAAGATTAAAACGATCGGCGACAGTTATTTAGCGGTTTCAGGATTGTCAATGCCCTATCTCGATCACGATCGGCGGGCGATTGATTTTGCAATTGAAATGCTCTCTATTATTCGACGCTTTAACCATGAGCGATCGTTTGAACTTAATATTAGAATTGCAATTAACTCGGGTGATGTTGTGGCGGGAATTGTCGGTCGAAATCGATTTATCTATGACGTGTGGGGCGACACCATTAATACCGCTAGAGATCTGCGCCTCGTTTGCCCGCCGGGTTCAATTTTAGTCACGACAGCGGTGCATCAACGTCTGCAAGACCTTTACCATTTCGAACCTTTGCCAGATTTAGAGATCGTTGGCAAACCAAAAGTGCCCGCATGGCGACTGAAAGCAGTTCCCTCACTCATTGAGCAGAAGGATTAGATATGAATGATTTACTCTTGTGGTCGATTCTTCTTGTGACCTGCTTTCCTATTTTGACCATTGGACTTGGAGAAGTCATTCACCGACTTAAAAAGCAAGGGCACCCGCTGGCATCGACCCTCAGCCTTGTTCGCAGTTTGATTTTACCTGTGCTGGTTTGTCTGTTGTTTATGCAACGAATATTGCAGCTAGACCCCAATGGACAATTGATCAAAACCATTCAGACTTTGCTGTGGATATGTGTCATTCATACTGCTCTATCATTATTGAATGCGACATTATTTGAACGCGCACAGGGGGATACCTGGCGATCGAGGGTCCCAAAATTACTCATTGACCTGACGCGGCTCGTTTTGATTTTGCTGGGTACCGCGATCGTTTTGGCGACTGTCTGGAATGCGGACTTGGCGGGCTTAGCGACGGCATTGGGGGTTAG
This sequence comes from Synechococcales cyanobacterium OTE_70_concoct_197_sub, assembly GCA_031375925.1. GTDB lineage: Bacteria > Cyanobacteriota > Cyanobacteriia > Leptolyngbyales > Leptolyngbyaceae > JAAFJU01. Next base: position 2,052 of record JANMIS010000041.1, on the reverse strand, counting down.
TTCCATTGTCATTGGTTTGGCATTGCAGGACACGCTTGGAAGTATCACTTCTGGGATTGCTCTATTGTTTGAACGGCCTTTTTCGGTTGGCGATTGGTTGAAAATTGGCGATCGAGTGGGCAAAGTGATTGATATTAACTGGCGAGCTGTGCGCCTAATCACCTTCGAGCAGGAAATGCTGGTCATTCCCCATAAGGTTGTTGGCGGCGAAGTCATCCGCAACTTCAGTCAGCCCCAGAAGCTCCATGGAGAAAGGATTCAGATTGGTTTTTCTTATCAAAATCCGCCTAACCTTGCCAAACAGGTTCTTAAAAATACTGCTTTAATGACCCCAGGAATCTTGAGTGAACCGGAGCCGCATGTTCACACTTTAGGTTATCAGGATTCTAGTATTAACTATGAAGTGAAATTTTTCATTGAAGATTACGGAGATTTAGAAACCATTCGCGATCGATTTATGACCCGAATCTGGTACGCGGCCCAACGTCATCACCTTTCCATTCCCTTCCCCATTCGTACACTTTATCACTTCAATGGACCCACAACTCAAACCAAAACTAACATCAAAAAAATGACTGAAAGTATGCGATCGGTGCCTTCTTTTATTCCGATCGACAAAGCCCAAACTAATGGACAAGTAAATGTTCAGGAGGGTATATTGCAACACTTTGGCGTTGGGGAAAAGGCTATTCGTCAAGGCTATCCAAGCAATGCACTCTACATCATTGTTTCTGGCAAAGCTGTCTTGACCACTTTCGATTCATTAGGATTTGATCAGGAAGTCATGATACTCAAGTCAGGTGATTTCTTTGGGGTGACGACGCTATTTTCTGACGAACCCAGCACGGTGTCAGTTACGGCTGTGAGCGACCTAGAAGTAATGATGATTCCTGCTGCGATCGTTAACCGGATGGTCGATCGGCAGCCCAGTTTCGCACGAGAACTAAGCCAAATCCTAGAACTCCGCCGTCGAGCAATCCAAGCAGTTCAGGCTACGGACCAAGGCGTGTAAAGGTTTATATTTAGAGCTATTTATCCTTTGCCTTAAAGAAGGTTTCTAAACTAGCCCGATCGCCCACAAACCGCCAATGCCAAGGCTCATAGGTAACGCCCTGTTTGTTATCTTTAGGAAACGAAAGTTCAAAGCTATATTTAACGGCATTAACTTCTAACCATTTGAATGCCGCTGTATTATCAAATTCAGGACTGAGATTGACAGCGGGGACATTGCCATCTCCAATGTCGATCGCATAACCCGTATGGTGTTCACTATGACCCGGAGGGGCGCTGACATTGGCTCTGTCGCTGGCTGTTTGCGATCGGGCCTGTTTGACATCAAAAAAGACGCTTTCTTGCTCCTTCACCGATCGAAATCCTGACAGCGGACTCAAAATAACACCGTCAGCCTGAGCAGCGGCGACCATCTCGTTATAAGCCTGGGCAGCGTTTTTTTGCAGTCGAATCCCACCATCTGCGCTGACGGCTTGAAGTTCTGATTCTGGGACTTCTGGGTAGGGATAGTGGCCCAAAACCCGATCGTCTTTTGGCTGTGTAGTGGCAGTGGTGGATGCTGTCGGTGAATTGGTAGGCGTATTTCCAGACCCTACGATCGTCCGCACCAGTAAACCCAATCCCAAAAGACCCACGATTGCACCCATCACCGCCCAACGCGGCGGGCGCTTGGATTTGAGTACGGGGTTGCCACCTTCACGAACAGCTTCGGGGAGATCGTCGAAGGAAGAGGCTGAGAGCTTTTTGGATTTTCCGGTAGGACGATTCAAGGAAACGCTCCTGTAATAAAGAACTCGCTGTCTAAACTCCTAGCCATCCCAATTCTGGGGGAACATGAATCTCCGAAGCCCCCAGAATTGGGGGTTGGGGGCTGTCCGTCAGGGTTAAAAGAAATGATAGATTACTTTGCTGGCATTTCTAAGCAGGCTTTAATTGCGATTACAACATCTTTCTGCTGCTCATTGCTGAGTTCTGGAAACATCGGTAATGAGAGAACTTCGTTGGCCGCTTGCTCTGCATGGGGGAACTGGCCTTCATGGT
>JANMIS010000445.1:0-1514 GCA_031375925.1 Synechococcales cyanobacterium OTE_70_concoct_197_sub | reverse complement strand
TCAAAGACGTAAATCTTTCGGTGGTCGGGGTGATGGTGGTTTTGGGTGTTTGCCTGCGTAGTAGACCGAGACGATCCTTGTGTCTGGATTTGGGACGTAGTAAACACGATCGCCTCCAGTCACTTCAAACTCCCAAGCATTTGGATAGTTTTTCTTTCCCTTCAAAGGGTAGACTCGCCCCGCCTGACGCTGCATTGGGTGTTCGCATAGATATTCTAAGCAGCGTTCTAAACTCTCTGGAATGCTCTCCATCAGCTTATTCCAGTCTTTATAGACTCGTTGGCTATGGGCAACCACAACCCAGCCTTCATTATCTTCTTCTGAGGAAATCAGATAGGGAATGTCTGACATAGCTTCAGGTCTCACCTAAACGTTACAGACTGATTTTAGTTCTGTTGGAAAGTCAGGCTTTTCCAGTAATTCATCTAAGACTCCACTTTCATACACCAAGGCGCTTTCATGCCATTCGTGGATGATGGCATTGACTTCAAACCAAGCATTCGGCAAACCTGAGAAACGATGAAATGTCCCGCTCACATCACCGACAAAATCCTTTAAATCATCCCGATCGAATCCCATCAGCCAAGCGTAAGGATGGTCTTGTGCTAACTTTTCACCTTCAATGAGTCGATAAGCGATCGTCGTCGCCTCAAACGCCAGCCCAGCAACCTTTGCCGTTTGAATCAACGCCGTAACATCCTCGCGAGGCATCAGCGCAAACGTCTCACTATTCCGAGTAATCGTCACCGGACCCTCCATCGCCAGGTCCAAAATCCGTCCCGGCTGACGATTCAATTCCTTCGCCGTCACGATCGCATCGCTAAAAATATCGGTCGTCGCAGAGAAAACCATGGCTGAACTCCCTGTCATAGAAGAAGTAAGACTAACTCCTTCAATTGTACGTACTTCTCTGGGAAATAAGGACGATCGATTGGCTAAAAACTGCCTAGTCCTCGAAAAATACTTGAGCCTCTGGGATGGATTTCCCCTCTTCTTCCCAAATTTCTAGGAAGGTTTCGATGACTTCTAACCCGTGCTTTGCCGCCTCTTCATGAGTATCGCCATGAGTACAGGGCATTCTGACCCGATCGGCAAATTCAGGAATGGTAACAACGAAAATCTGGTCAATGTCTGACCACTGAATCAACATGCTGTAGTTGGTTTTCATAAATCTCTTTGCTAGCTAAATTCTTTCTTCAGCTTCTTCTGTAGCTCTGCCAACGCGGGTAATGCCGCCACAGTTTTCCCTTCCTGGACTTCCTGAAGACCCGATCGGATCGCCTCTCTCGTTTCCAAATAATCCAACCGATCGATCAGCGCCTGATAAGCCTCAGCACTTTGCACCACAATCTCCGCCATCCCATTCAGCGTCAAGACGATCGGCGAATTCGTCTCCTTCATTTGCTCAAGGAACTTCGGAGTTTCACGCTTGAAGTTCGAGAGGGAATTTATGTCGCGAGTAAGATTAAGCATCAAATTTGCATCAAATTTAATCTTTATTGTAGACGATCGAA
>JANMIS010000444.1:0-5706 GCA_031375925.1 Synechococcales cyanobacterium OTE_70_concoct_197_sub | reverse complement strand
TAGAATTTCTACAACCTTAGCGAAATCTAGGATTTAAATTTGCGGATTGATTTGCCCATACCTCATATCAGCAACACCGCTATTTCAAGGGGAAAGCTCAATCGTGGCATTTAACCAAACCCTATCTTCCAGTGAAAGTTTTGGAATGGGTGGCTTTTGATAATCGATCGCGAGAGCGAGACGGGCACGATCGTAGATCTGATGGAGTAGTGGTTGTAAGTCAAGTGTCACAGCAGTATCGTTGGCGAGTGGAATTGGAACTTTAGGAATAGGTTGCCGAAGGTTGAAAGCGTAAAGCTGGGCTTTAGGACGACGATCGCTACGACTGACCAAAATCCGGTAATCGGACGTGACCGCACCAACCATGGGCAAAGGTTCTCCCGAGCGAAGCAAGTCCATTTCGACTAAATGCGTTTGGCTCAGCATGGTGCGTTGTCGCTTTTGGCTGTAGGCATCACGACCATCGCCAGGTCGTTTATTTTTGGGTGACAGGAGTTCGATCACAGTAACGACACGGCCTGTAGCGATTTCGCGAATCTCAAGATACCGTTCCTGAATTTCCTCGGCAAGGGGTATTTCTACGACTATTGGTTCTGCCGCGATGGCTGTAGCGGTTCCAGCAGCGGCTTGCGGTGTGGCGGTGACGGAAACATCGGGAATGCCGATGAGGATGGTTTCTTCTCCTTGGGTGAGATAGACGCGCTTTTCGACAGCAACGCGATAGTCTTGGCTTAAGGTTGTATCAAGGGCATCAGCGATCGCCACGATCATTCGACTGTGAAATTCTGACCACAGTTCAGGAGATTCCAAATAGGGGTTCATTCCAGGTAGCGGCGATGGCATTGGAATAATTTAGGTAAACAGATTTGTTGGCTCTAACTATAGCAAACGTAATAGGTTACATCTTCGACCATTGCCTTTGAGCAGCAATCTAAATTCGGGTGGCTGGGAGTTTCGAATGGATGCAGCCGCAAAGAACTTATCCGTGATTTTGGAGTTAATTCTTAACCGCCTCTCCTCGCTCGGCCCAATGTTGTAATGTACAGCACAGCTTCATCCGTTGGAATGCCCAGCGTTTCATTCACCCGATCGTCAAAAAATCCCGCAATCCCGCTCACCCCAATCCCCATACGAACAGCAGCAAGGTTCAGCCGTTGACCCAAATGTCCCGCGTCCAAATGTAAATATCGGTAGGCCCGATCGCCCCACTGCTCGATCGCCTCCTCCAAATCCGCCGTATGAAACACCACCGCCGCCGCATCCCGCCCCAACTCTTGACCAAGACAGAGAAAATGCAGTTCGTGGCGGAAGTTTTTAAATCGGATTTGTCGCAACTCCTGAAGGTGCGGCGCATAGTAATAGCAACCGTCTTCTAGTCCCTGAACACCCGACACGACAATGAATGTCTCAACCAAATTAACATCGCAATAGTCCGGGTTATGGTCTAGATGTTGCTCAATGTAATGCTCTGGATGATAAGTGAAATCCAGAAGTGCTTTTAATTCATTCAATGTCAACTCACCGCCATTGAAGCTGCGAGTCGATCGGCGTTTGATCAAAGTTTCTTCTAACCCCGTCAAATCTTGATTCCAAAGAATAGGCTTCGATCGAGTTTCAACTTTTAGACAAAATGGGAAATTGTATTTGTCAGGTCGTTCAGGAATATGATCCGGATAATCCCAAACAATCTTTCGATCGCTCACAGCAATCTGTGTCGCTTGGTGTAATTGATCTAGCAATTGACCATCGGGAATGCGCTGGGGATAGCTGCGTTTAGTTTCGCTAGCGATCGAGGTTTGATACAAAGACAAATGCTGATTGAAATGCTTTAGATCAGCTAAGGGGAGAACAGCAATGACAGATTCCTGCTGATCGTCCAAATACAGCAAATCATTCATCGCCCGATCGGCAAATCCCGTAATCAAATGAGGCCGAAAATCCTGAAGCGATCCCGCCAATTCCAAATTGCCCAGCAAATGTCCACTGTCAAGCAGCACTCGGCGATAGGCCCTATCCTGATACCGCCAAGCCGATCGTTCAAATACCGTCGTCACCACCACCGCCAACTGCGTCCCATCCAACGCCGGATGCCAAAAACAAGCATCCCGCAGAGCATCCCACACATCGTTTTCCCAATAATGCATCAGCGAATGTTGTCGGGTTTGGTAGTTGTAAAGTCCAGCAGGCAGATGCTGAGTGCCCCGTGAAATGAGATACAACTCAGCCGGATAAAGCCCACCTGCGGACGGGACGGTGCGGAAGTAATGGGGAGTCGTCTCCGTGGGCAAAACGCCCGTAATGCCATAGCTAAAAAAGAAAAATCTCGCCAATCGATACCAAAACTGCTCGTCCGGGTCGGTGATATTTTCGGGTCGCGTCTCTAGGTACGATCGTAATTCAAACGGAATCCCAATTTTGTACTCCTTAAAGGGCACAGGCTCACGGCTCCAGTCCAAGGGATGATTCTTGGATTGAATGGTGTCGGGGTCGTACTTGGTGCGCTCGTGGTAGTGCTGCGCGAGGGAAAGAGGATGTTCTGGCATGATGTATAAGATCTTGCCATGAGAAGCGGACCTTTGGGAAGGGATTATTGTCCTGCTCATCGGCGACAGGCTTGTTAGATTGCTCCAACCGACTCTCTACAACTCATCGATCGTCACTAATCCACCATCAACAAACTGAATGACTAATTCTTGCTCATCTAATAAAGCCGTTCCTAGCAAAGGTCGCCTGCCTGTCGCAATGACAAGGACTTCTCGCTCCATGCCATCCCAGAGAACAGTCGCCTCATGCAGGGATAACAAAACTTCACTGTTGTCTGCTAAATTCGCCTGCGTGTCGTGCCTAAAGGTCAATCCCATCAGCGAAATAGCTTCTGGAGGAAGACAGAGTTCCCCTGTAAATCCTGTGTCTACAACAAATTCAATGGGGACCTTGAGACCATTCGGCAGCAAGAAAGTGAGAATAACTATTGCCTGTCTATCCGCAACGATTCCAGAGATCACTTTTGAATACGCTCCATCACCCCACCCATCGATACTGCAACGTTGTAACCGATTCGAATTCCAAACAGTCGGGCATTAGGATGCTTCTGGCTCAAATTTCGGGATGCTTGCAAGCCAGTTTTATCGACCTCATAGTCGCCTGTCTCAATGTCGATGATAACCATTTTACCGATGTTCTCTTCTACTTCTACTTTTTCACGGATGACATTTGCATACAAATCTTTTGCACGCTGTGCCACCTCTTCTCGGCTTAAAAGAATCGCTTGCATGGGCTGACTCCTAATAAATTTGCAGCTTTGTTCACTCTCTGAATCATATCTTAGCTATGAACAGGATGGGCAGCACAAACCGCCACGACCGCCCCCGTCAAACATTCAATCTGTTCATCCGAAATACAAAACGGCGGCATCACATAAACCAATTTCCCAAAAGGCCGCACCCACACCCCCCGCGCCACAAACTCCCGCTGCATCGCCGCAACATCCACAGGCTGGACCATCTCCACAACCCCGATCGCCCCCAACACCCGCACATCCGCCACGCCTGACAAACCCTTCGCCGCTTCGAGTCCCCGTCGCAGTCCCGCCTCAATTCTAAAAACTTCCTTCTGCCAATCCATCTCCCGCACCAATCTCACCGACTCCAGCGCCACCCTGCAAGCCAAAGGATTTGCCATAAACGTGGGACCATGCATCAACACGCCACACGCCGAAATGCCATTTGCTACCGATCGTGTCGTCATTGTCGCCCCCAGCGTCAGGTAGCCCCCCGTCAACGCCTTCCCCAAACACAAAATATCCGGCACAATTTCCGCATATTCCATCGCAAACAATTTCCCCGATCGCCCAAACCCCGTGGCAATTTCATCCAAAATCAACAGACAGCCAACTTCATCACAAAGCTCACGAACGCGCTTCAAATAGGTTGGATGATAAAAATTCATTCCCCCAGCGCCCTGCACAACTGGCTCCATCACAACTGCCGCCACAGTATTTGAATACTGCATCACCACCGATCGCAATGACTCAAAATCCCCTTCGTCCCAGGGCTGATCAAATTTAGTTTTGGGCCGATCGGCAAATAGATATTTGGGCAACGAACTCGCAAACAGCGAATGCATTCCACCCACCGGATCACACACCGACATCGCATGATACGAATCGCCGTGATATCCACCCCGCACCGTCACAAATTGGGTTCGATCGGTCTGCCCCACGCCTACCCAATACTGCAACGCCATCTTCAGCGCTACTTCAATTGCAATAGAACCAGAATCACTGAAAAAAACGGTTTCCAATGCATCAGGAGTTATTTCAACCAATTGTTTGGACAGGTCGATCGCACTTTGATGAGTGATCCCGCCGAACATAACGTGGGACATTTTTGAAAGTTGGTCTACGATCGCTGCATTCAGGCGTGGATGATTGTATCCATGAATGCAAGCCCACCAAGATGCCATGCCATCAATTAGGGTTTGACCGTCCAAAAGTTTTAAAAGACAGCCCTCTGCACTTTCAACGGCATAAACCGGAAGGGGAGCGATGAGGGAGGTGTAGGGATGCCAAATATGTGCGGCATCAAAGGCCAAATCTTCTGGTGAGATCATCGCAATTGTCCAAACGTCTCGTGCTAGCCTAAAAATTATCCCATTTTAAAAATCATTCCTATGAGCCGTCCCCAACCTACCTCTATTCGGTTAGTTCTGTCGCTGTTGCCTTGGGTCATTGTGGGTGGGGCGTTGATCTACCTTTCCCCTGTGATCGCGCACTTGATCCTTCGGGACGAACTCACCGCAACCTGGCTCAAGACTCTGGATCGAAGTGGCTATTACGTCAAAGAAGCCACGATCGCCGCTGGAATTTCCACGGTGATTGGCATTGTCTTAACCCTTCAGGGTAATGGGCAACAGCGATCGGGCGACAAAGCATAGCCTGTCAAATCTTCTACCAATCGTCCAACGGATCAAAAAACGGACGATTGGATTCACGTTCGGGGCGTTCTCCGAGTTCAGAGGGAGGCCGATCGCTGCTCCAAGCCCACCAAGCGCAACCGCATTCGCAATGGTAAAACTCCTGCCATTTGCGCTTTTGGCCTTCGCTGTAGACAGGCGATCGTCGATTAATCCAAACATTCTTGGCCGCTTCAACGTTGCTCTTTCGACAGGTGGGACAGTTGAAACCGTGGGCATGAACTGCTTTTTCGGTCCAACTGGGCGCAGAGGCTAAAAATGCATCCATAAAAGTAATACCTGGTTCCATAGAATTCAAAGGGTGTTTTGGGGCGTCACCCCGGCGGGCTAAATGACTAAACGATCGGATGCGATCGAAGCGCCATCGTGATCAACCCTTGCTGACCTAGCAACACCTCTCGAATCAGACTGACAATCCCAACCCAGACGATCGGCGTAATATCTACGCCTCCAATGGGCTGAATAATCTTTCTCGTGATGGCAAGAACGGGTTCTGTCGGGACTGCAACGATGTTAAACGGAAATTTGGCTAGGTCCGCCTCAGGATACCAGGTCAATACAATCCTAAAAATAAATAAAAGGGTCATGAATCCCAGAAAAAGGCTAAACCCTAAGGCTCCCAACGCTGATGCAGACATTCCGATCGCTCCCGATGAACTCGATAAACATAATCTCTCATATCTATTTTAGAGGAACTCTGTATAAACTTTTGTAACTCTTCAAGAACTTCCC
>JANMIS010000403.1:0-5439 GCA_031375925.1 Synechococcales cyanobacterium OTE_70_concoct_197_sub | reverse complement strand
GGGGATGTATAAGTTAATCACTCATTACTACACACAGCAATTATCTAGTCATGAATCAAGACAAATCAAAATTCCAGTCATTGTCGTCAGAAGATGTGATTTCGGTGCCAGACATCGCACTTGTAAGTAGAGTCTGGGATACAACCACAGTTACAGTCGATGAATTGAGAAAACGGATCGCTGCTGTATTTGGTATTAGTAACCCAGAACATCCCGCCCACCAGTGGAGTAATAAAGGTATTGATGCTAAAGTCTTAATCGCTGAAAAAGGTGGGGGTTGGAAAGAAGGTCAAGTGAGATTTTCCGTTGAGTTTATACCGACTGAATCGACTCAAAAAGATGCTTTAACAAGTGAAGCAGTGAAGCCTAGTCTAGATGAGTTTCGTCAGTAAATATAAATTGAGGTCAACGTATTAATTTTACTTGGCCCCACAATTTCACACTCAAGTAAGAATATTTTTAGAAGTATAAAGAGCCATGAATCCTGAAGAAATTTTTTCAGACATAAATAGTACTGCAATCATCTGTGTCGGCGATGATGACGAATGCTTAACTCTGACTTCATTTAGAGAGATAATTGCGACGGCTATAATGTCTATGAAAGTCAACTATATTCAATCTATCGTAAATCAAGGTTACATCAGCTTAGTTGATGATGTAGGACCATCAGACAAAATTTTAAGCGACGGCAGATTAACTGATGGTGAGGGCAACGTGTATCTAACACGACAAACTGAAGAACCATATTACGTGTCTTATTCTCAATGGTTTGAGTCAGGTGAGAATTGTAAGATTTTACAGCTAGGTGAACAGTGGAAGGAAGGGAAAGTCCGACTTCGCGTTGTTGCTGAATTCATCTCTGATGAACCTGAACAGACTCAAATCGATCGCCCTACAGAATCATCCCTCGACACCTTCCGAGAAAACCCATAAAACCGATCGCCTTTCCCCCACGGTTTATAATGGAACGATCGATCGCAATAGGTCTTACCCCATGATCACCTACGTAACCCTTCCTGAAGCCACCGCTAACATCGTCCAACTCCTCGATCGCGTCAGTCAAGGCGAAGAAATTATCATCTCGCAAGCTTGGGAGCCGATCGCGCATATTTCTCCTGCACAACGCGATCGTTCTCCCCGAGTCCCTGGACAATACGCTGGAAGGCTCATCCTTCCCGACGACTTTAATCATCCATTACCGGATGACATTTTAGAGGGATTCCTCAATCCAGCAGGACTACAGTAGATTATGAAAGCAATCCTGGATACCCATGTCATTCTTTGGTGGGTCACTAACAATCCACAACTTTCCCAAACCGTTCGAGATATCATTTCGGATTCAAGTAATACTTTATACGTCAGCGTTGCCAGTAGTTGGGAAATCATCATCAAAGCGGAAACGGGAAAACTTCCTCTCCCCAACCACCTACCCAATTTATTCAATCCTGCCTAACCGTCAACAGATTTGTGAGTCTACCGATCGATCTTTTCCATGTTCTTCAAGTAGACAGCCTGCCAAATTACTATAGAGATCCCTTTGACAAAATTCTGATTGCCCAAGCAAAGGCTGAAAATATCCCAATCATCACGATCGATCATCTCATCGTTCAATATCCGGTACAAACGACTTGGTAACCGATCGCCTTTTCCCCACGGTTCACAGTAGGACGATCGATCATCCGATCCTCTCCCAGAATCGTGGGTTATCATAAAAAACAAATTTGCTGATATTCAGTGAGGTCATCTCTCCAATGAACTCGATCGCACCTCCACCACCAACCTCCAATACAGTTCTCCGAGATGTGACTTGGGAGACCTTAGAGCGACTTGACATAGACCTTGAAAGTACAGGTGCCCGGTTAGTTTATCTAGATGGATGGTTAGAAATTATGGCTCCTCCGTCTGAAGCGCACGAAACACCCAAATGTGGTCTTGGGCAACTGCTTGAAGTGTACATGCGCACGAAAAAGATTCGGTTTTATGGGCGGGGCAGTACCACGATCGGAATGAAATCACTGGGCGCACGGAAGGAACCAGATGCATCCTATTGTCTAGGTAAGCAGAAAGATATTCCCGACTTGGCGATTGAAATCACAGTTACAAGTGGCGGGGTGGATGTTCTGGAATTGTATCGGCGCATCGGGGTTGCTGAGGTATGGTTTTGGAAAAAAGGAATGATTTCGATCTACTGTTTACGAGAGTTCGAGTATGAATGTGTAATGCGAAGTGAATTGCTGCCAGAGTTGGATATTCGATCGATTGAGTTTCATTTAAATATGCCAGACCAATATGATGCAGTGAATGCTTTTATTGAAACTCTATAGTCATGAAACCTAACAAAACCCCAAGGAGCAAAATCCCCGCCGCTGTCCGCCAATACGTACTCGATCGCGACCACCACACCTGCCAAAGCTGCGGCACAAAAGAAAATCTCACGATCGATCACATTATCGCCCTCAATCTCGGCGGAACCAACGATCTCAGCAACTTTCAAACATTATGCCAAAGCTGTAACTCTCGCAAACGCGATCGACCCGACGATCGATTTCAACGCCACTTCACGTAGAGAATCTATTCGAAAAAGGCTGCGATCAGTCTTGCGTTATACTGAACAACATTGAGACCAATAGTAAATTCTTTATCCCCAACTTTCCATGGTTGCCCTTTCCGATCGTCACTATCTTTCCCCTGAAGAGTACCTTGCCCTTGAAGCTCAGAGTCAGGTCAAACATGAGTATCATGACGGTGAAGTATACGCAATGGCGGGTGCAGCCGATATTCATGTCACCGTTGCAGGCAACTTATTCACAATGGTCCTACTGCATCTGCGGGGTTCTAAATGCCGAGTCTACATCTCAGACATGAAGGCCAAGATTCAGAGATGGGGGAAATTCTTCTATCCGGATATTATGGTCACTTGCGATAAGCGAGACATTGAAACATCGTTGTACAAGATGTTTCCAAAACTAATCATTGAAGTATTGTCTGATTCGACAGAAGCCTACGATAGAGGTGATAAATTTGCGGATTATCAGACAGTAGATACTTTGGAAGAATATGTACTGATTAGCCCAAAACGATCGCGCATCGAATGCTTTCGGCGCGGTGCGAATGGAGTCTGGATTTTGCATACTTTTGTGGAAGAGGAATTTGAATTAGCGAGCATTGCTTTTAAAGGGACGATCGAGGAACTATATGAAAATGTCGTGTTTGAGGAGCCGAATGCGATCGACACGACGATCGATTTCAGCGCTACTTCACCTGAATAACCTCACCCTAAATCCTTCCTCACAGGCTGATGACGTTAGGTTTTCGCGTAAACTAATCATGGGACCAAATTTCGGCAAGAAAGGCATTACACAATGACGTTGAAACGGATTTTTTTAATTGGACTCACGGCGATCGCACTCTTCATCATGGGCACTGACCTAATTGAAAGCTTCAGTAAGCCTCAATTCAATAGCCGTCTAGCCCTTTATGAATCCGATCTTCGACTGCATTTAGCCGAATACAAAGAACCTCCCAGCAACAAGTCCAGCACCCCTAATTTAAATCAACTGCTCGAAGACAGCGGCTCACCCATTATGGCAGCCAGCAAAGCCTACACAGAGGCCCGCCAACAAGTCCAATCCAGCCTCAAAACCAACGCGACAATCATCAACCAACTCAAAGCAACTCAGAACGCCCCATCGATCGCCCAAGCCAAAACCGACGACGCAACCACAATAGCCGTAGCCGAACAAAGCAAACAGCAAACCAACCTCGAAGACCTCACCCTTCGTCTAGGCATTTTGCAAACCCGTCAAAAAAACATCGAAAGTGCCCAGCAACTCTGGACCGAACTGCTCACCGACGCAAAAACTTCCAGCCAGACCCAACGACTCGCCACAACCCTTTCCGGACTCTGGAGCGAACCCACCCGAGTCTCTACAACCGCCGCTACGGATATCCAAACCTTGGAAGGTTGGTATCGATTTACTGCGCTCGACCGACTCTACGAAGTGACAAATAAAACAACCGATCGCGCCCAGCTTCAAGCCAAAGAAACTGCAATCGCTCAAAACGTACTTGTCAAACTCAGCGTCACAGGCATTACGACCACAGCCTCGATCGTCACCGGAATTTTACTTTTTCTCTTTGTCGGCATTCAGCGCTTAGTGAAGGGCAAAGACGCTTGGATTGCAGGATTGGATGACAACAATTGGACCGTGCCTTGGGATTGGGAAGATACTTGGCTCGTTATGGTTGCAGGCTTTTTCTTAGTGGGGCAGCTTTTGGTGGGCTTCATCATTGCGCCTGTGCTGCGATCGGTCCTCCTTTCCCTCAAAGACCAAACCGGACTCAGCGCCGAAATCGCCCAAGGGCTAGGCGTATTGGGAACTTACAGCGCTTTAGCAGGCGGCGCGCTAACGGTGCTGTATTTCACCATCAAACGGCATTTACCCCTCGAAAAAAACTGGTTTAGTTTAAACCTCACGGGCAACGCCTTAAGTTGGGGATTTGGAGGCTACTTGGTTGCGTTTCCCTTGGTGTTAGGCATTAGCATTTTGAATAGCCAAATTTGGCAAGGACAGGGCGGTAGTAATCCGCTGTTGCCGATTTTGCTGGAAGGCAAAGACCCGATCGCCCTTGCCCTGTTTTTTGTGACGACTGCGATCGCAGCCCCAATTTTTGAAGAACTACTCTTTCGAGGGTTTTTGCTTCCGTCCCTGACCCGTTATGTCAGCACTAGCAACGCCGTTCTTCTTAGCGGTTTTATCTTTGCTCTAGTGCATCTAAGTCTCTCTGAAGTGCTGCCCTTGACTGTCCTGGGCATTCTTCTCGGCTTCGTCTACGCCCGCACCCAGAACCTTTTGGCCTCTATGCTGCTCCACAGTTTGTGGAATAGTGGGACTTTAATTAGCCTATTTGTGCTGGGAAGTGCGGGGAGATAATGTCCAAACTCATGAACCCCAAACCCGATGACCTCCGATCGCTCAAAGACCATCGAAACCTAAAGCAAATCGGCAATTTAATGATTTATTTCTGTGTGGGAATGGCATATTTCAATGCATTCTCTACACTAAACTTAGAGTCGAGTCTCGATCCAAAGCTTAGCGGACTGATCGCTCTAGGCCCGATCGTCCTCTTTATCCTCTGGAAAAGCCGCCAAAACTCAGCCCTTCCGCCAAAATCCTAATGTCTGTCGAAACCCCTGTTGCAATGTCCGCCAAAACGCCGTTGGCAACGCCTCCCAAAACGGGAATCGCCTCCCAATCCGCCACTAAAACCGTCACTCTTGATGTCAGTGGCATGATGTGTGCGGGCTGCGTTAGTGCAGTCACTCGAAAGCTTCAACAGCAACCCGGCGTCGAAACCGCGATCGTCAACCTCCTCACCGAAGTCGCCACCGTCACCACAACCCAGACCCTTCCCACCGAAACCCTGACTCAAGCCCTC
>JANMIS010000356.1:0-3152 GCA_031375925.1 Synechococcales cyanobacterium OTE_70_concoct_197_sub | reverse complement strand
ATCGTCTGAAATGAGTAGCTCCACATCGCCCTTCGGAACAGAAGCTAATTTGTGGGTCACGGATCCAATACTCTCCAGACGAATCATCTCTTCCCAAGAGCAGACTTCATCTTCTTCTTCAGTCTCATAGCGCAGGGTAATCAGATCGCCCTCAACATCTAAAATGCGTGCCCTCTCGATCCAACGCTGCTGATCCCTGAGGAAAATCCAGACCTCACGACCATCACAGCAAATTTGATTAATTTTTCTATGCAACATGGGAGCCCTCCTGAAACAATTCTTCTGCAAAACGACGGCTAGCCAAAACACCTGCTGAAGTTAATTAAAAGCTTTGAACTCCTAGAATTCAAGGCCTCGACGGCAAGTGAATGACTATGGAAAAACGATGCTCGACAGAGAACTATTTACAAAGCACCCACCGAAGAAAATCGAACTCATAGATCGAATCATGTGTCGTGATTAAAAGGGTACTACCATTGTAGCGATTGTTCGGAAACTTGCCTGAATTCACACAGAATTCATATCACAACTTCTATCACTGAGTCCCGATCGTGAGTCCGATCGCCCACTCAGATCCTGACTCTAGGGCATCCAACGCGGCAAAACACCGGGAAAATTCAGGTCCACTGGAGGGATTGGCTTGCTTAGGTCCTCTCCCAAAGGCACAATCCATAGCTGACTGGTCTGCGCGGGCTTGCCATCCGTCGTCACCGCCGCCACCTTTTGGTCAATCAAAATTGCCACATTGTCCGGCGATAAGCTCATCTGCACGTCTCTCGGCTGGTCTGAGAGCTTCAACAGCGGATAAAAAGCGCTCTTTGGATCTTTCCCTGACTGAATCTGTCCCCAGTCGATCGCTGCCAGATAAGGCTGCTCTTTGTACTGATCCCCGCCCACCAGATCTGTTAATAGGCAAAACAGTAGGCGACGATTGGCCGAGAACTGAGCTTTGAGAACGGATCCAGTGGTTTTGAAAACTTCTTTCTCAGTGCCTTGATTCGTCACAACGTAGAGCGATCGGGTGTAATCCGAGTTGAACTTCACCATCGCTGCCGTACTCCCGTCGGCACTCATTCCCATCACATTGCCAAACTTCGGCAAAAAGGCCAGCGGCAAACTTTTTTCATCTTGACTCTGATTCAGGTCCACTACCGCCAGTCCTTGTCCTTGGGCCACCACCAGCGCCTGACTATCGGGCGTGATCAAAAAATCTCCCGTAGGTTTATCGAACTTTAAGGCTTCTGGCGGCTGCTCCGTGCTCAAGCGCACCACCCAAGGAGCCGCCTTTGTACTGTCCTTGCGATCGACCCGCTGCACCACCGCCGTTTTGCCGTCGCTTGCGAGGTCAAACTTCAGAAGCTGATACGCCCGGTTATCCAACACTTTTGTCACTTGGCCCGAATTAGCAGTCACAGGCACATCGTCACTGGGTGTGCGCATCTGCAAGCCCGTCGTCACGCTGTACAACTCTTGCTCAACCAAAGAAGGCGCAGCCGTGGCGGATTTTGTACTCGCTGAAAATAAAATCCGATCGCCCAAAGGATAAGCCCGAAAGTCAAAAACTTGCAGATTCGGAGGCGTCAGCACGAGCTTCTGGTTTTGGGTCAGGTTAAACATTATGAGCCTTCCCGCCTCATCACCCTCCGCGCCAATATACGCAAAACTCCGATCGCGAGTCTTAAAGGTCGCCTCAAACGGCTCCATCTTCTCGTGATAATCGCCCGATCGAAATCGGTCTTGGCCTCCCTCTAGGCGCACCTGAAACGCTTGACCGTAGGGAAGAGGCCGATCGAGGGTATAAAACAGCTTGCGTCCGGACCAACTGCTGCGCCCTGGCACCTCAGCGGGCTTGTATTCATCCTTTTCACGGGTAAAAAACCTGATATTTTTCTCTACGCTACTCATATCCATCGGTCGGTTAAAGCTCAAGGTCAGTGCCGTATCCACCGCTCCCACCTGACGATCGGCCCAATTAAACGATCGCACCTGAGGCTTGCCTCGCACCCCCAATAGCAGCAGCACGCCAATGAGCACCGTCAGTGTAAACAGCAGCGCTAAAGCAGCTCGATCGAGCTGTTGCGGAAATCCGACAGAACTAGAAGATCGAGCGAGAGAAGGTCGAGCCATGCTGAAACCGAAAAATTTAAACCCAGATTCATACTTTAAGAGATTTTACGGAGGAAACGTTACTTCGATCGAAACAATCGGGCACTCTAGCGGCGCAGTGCTGCGTCTCTTGAAATGAACCTAGATCTTAACTCTCTCCAAAATCAAACTGAATTGCCAGACATCAATCGGGAAGAGCACGCTCCCCAACTGCCGATCGATCAAGCCCTTTGGTCTGATGAAAGCCTGATCAACCCCAGCGAAACTTCTTCTATGGAAGAAACGCCCGCCTATCAATCTCCTCAATTTCAAGCCTACGCAACGCCACAGTCTGTTACTGCTGCCCACAAGAGCGACGAGGAAGCTGGCAATTCCGATCGTCAGATTCTCCTCCATCCCGACGCAAAAAAAACGCAACCTCGCTACGTCCAAGGCGTTATTCGAGGACAGCAAGCCTACATTATTACCAATCTCTGCGATCGAACCTCCAGCACACTTTTTCAGCCCCAGATGACCTGGAGCATTGGCCGCAACCGTGACGCGGCGATTCCCCTGCGCGATCGGATGTTGTCGCGCCATCACTCTGTTCTGATGTACGTCCGCAACTCCGGCTTTCACCTCTTGGATCTAAATAGCATGAACGGTTCTTATATCAATGGTGAACGCCTTGAAAACCGGGCCAGCCTGAAGGATGGTGATTTTCTGCGAGTGGGCAACACTGAATTTTTCTTCTTTCTTAGCAACGGCTATCGCAACCTGGATGCTCTACATCCAGAAGTTCTCAGCCGCCTAGTTAAACCTGACGTAAAGCCTAGTAGTCACATCGATTACGCCGAAATCAAAGAAGAAATCTCCTTTAACCTGAATCGGGGTTAACCGAAATCGGGATGAAGCATCCCAAGAACGAGGTACACTAATCCAGATTATTGCTCAGCCGCTCTGCGTGTACTTTGACTATGCCGTCGTTTTTGTTGGAAGTTGGAACTGAAGAACTCCCCGCTGCTTTTGTCGCCGATGCGCTGAATCAGTGGCGATCGAGTATTCCG
>JANMIS010000317.1:0-3810 GCA_031375925.1 Synechococcales cyanobacterium OTE_70_concoct_197_sub | reverse complement strand
GAAGCGATCGACAACGCCCAAGAAGCGATCGAAAGTTACTTAGCCTATTGCCAAGACGAGCACATTCCTATCCCCCAACCACAGCTGCTTCAAGTTGCCTAAAGCTACTTCGCTTTGGCCAGAGCGGCAGCTTGGTTGTCTTTGTAGCGCTTGGTGCGGTCTTGGGCCACGGCATAGTTTTTGTCAGACGGGGGGACTTGGGCCATTAGGTCTGAGGCTTTGCCCCATTTGTCGGCGATCGTCTGCCAGTCGCTCGGACTTTGAGCTTTAGCCCCAAGTGCTGCACTCTCTTCTGCTAACCGAACTGCATTCCCAAAAGAATCACTGTCTGCGGGCTTGGGTGGTTCGGCAGATTTGGTGGGTTCGGTAGGCTTTTGGGCCTGTTGAACAGCAGGTTTGGCACTGTTAGAAGAATTATTGGCCGTATCCGTATTTTTCTGTTGGGTAAGGCTGAAGATGGCCCAAGTTAAAAGGATCAAGGCCGTTGTTGCGCCGATGCCACCTAAGATTCCGCGCCAAAACTGCTGTTTTTCCCGCTGTTGACGAGGGGAGAGACCGCCGATCGGATCCGATCGCTTCAGAGAATCTTGCACATCTTCCATCATGGTCTTGATAAAGTTCGGGCGGACCAGATTGATTTCTTGGTACCAGAGAAGCTTGTCTGGCTCTCGGTTAATTTCATCGAGCCAGAGCAACTGCTGTTCACGAACGATGCGGCTATTGATGTTGACGCGCCTAACACCCCGAGGGGCAAGATTTTCGAGAATCGTTTTGACCCGATCGGGCAACGTGGTTTGGTCCAGTTGACTGGGTATGTCTCCTTCACACAAAAGTTGCAGCACCCCACCGTCATAGACTGCCCGAGTCCTAACTCCCACATCAGAAAGCTCTTGATTTAGAACTTGGATAATCGCCGCGACGCTTCCCTGGTGGGCTTGCTTACGAATATCGTTGGCAGGATTGGTGACGAGAGACATGGCGAATGAGAGGGGGAATAATGGGTCGAGTGCGCAATTCTAACCCTAATCTAAGCACAGCTTTTTAAAACCAACACATTTTAAACCCTAACACCCTCTCAAACTGGCGCTAGTGATTTTGAAGCTCATGAAGATGGCGGTGGTCATTAAATCGTCGAATTTGCCAGAGGTCGGTATTAAAACGATTTTCGTTTTGGAGTTGCCACCGATCGCGATCGATCCAAAACTCAAACATCGCCGTATTGTGCGACGAAATCCGCCAAGATCGATCCATTCCCAGCAGTTCGGCGATCAAGTGCGGCAAAAAACCACTGTGGGTGACGACCCATAGCTTGTCACCATTTTTGTGGCGGTTGAGAATTTTTAGAATAAATCGACGGGCACGATCGCGAATTTCAACTAAGGACTCGGCTTCCGGCACCTGGATCCAGTCGGGCGTGGATTCGAGTCTGGCACAGAGTTCCGAATGACGACCTTTGGCTTCGGACCAAGTGAGACCTTGAAAAATCCCGTTGTGAAACTCCTTAAGATCGTCTATGTAAGCGATAATGATTGGCTCTGGGTCTTCGGAGACGCTGAGGCTATTGGTCCAGTCTCTGACAAAGGCAGGCGATCGGTCTTGAAACGGGGAAAGCGCGATCTTTGTGGTTTGTAGCGTGCGCTTGAGAGGGCTGCTGTAAACGTGGGTCGGAGTCCAGCCTTCCCGCAGCAAAAGTTGGCCGAGTTTTTCCGCTTGGTGTCGGCCTTTAGCCGTGAGAGGATATTCTCCTTGACCTTGCATTCGTTTTTCAATGTTGCCCGTAGACTCGGCATGACGAATGAATAGGAGCTTCAGAAATTGCATGAAGGCAGTACACAGCTAAGTATCAGGAACAGCAGATCACTCTGTCGATCGAGTTATCCGCCAGAGCCTATGGGATATATCAAAATATATTGTATTCAAAGACAACATGGATGTCATTGGAAATTGATCTAAACATCAACAGCAAAACAAGCGTCACAACAGGCATCATCGGTTTACAATTCTGTGGAAGTGGGTTTTGTCGCGGCAAAACACATTCACTGAGTCCCCTAACGAATCTGTTTATATGATGATCTTAAAGTCTACAACTCGACATATCCACATCTTCACGGCGGAGATTCGGGACAGTGAACTCGTTCCCAGTGAAAATGTCCTCACTTTGGATGTGGATCCCGACAATGAATTCATCTGGGCCACCGATAGCCTCCAGAAGGTCTATCAAAAGTTTGATGAGCTAGTTGAGTCTTACAGTGGTGCTGACTTGACGGACTACAACCTTCGACGTATCGGCTCCGATCTTGAACATCTGGTGCGATCGATGCTCCAAGCTGGAGAAATTTCTTACAACCTCAACGTTCGCGCCCTCAACTACAGCATGGGGCTTCCTCGCGTTGCAGACTAGCGGATAAGATAGCAAATAAATTGGACTAAGCTGTCAGACTAAGCGATTCGGCTTAGCTAAATAAGATGATTTCAGGGAATTCTAGGATAGCCTGCACCCTAACTTCATCCTACTTGTCCTATGACACCAGAACCACAGCGTACCTCTGCCATCACACCGCCACCCGTACCGCGCGTTCCCATCGCCCCGCCGCCGCCGATGCGATCGGCTTCGCCCGCTATGGCAGCAGCCAATGGAGAAATCGAACCCACGGCGTTTTTTCCCGCTAACAATACGCAGCCGCTCACCCAGGTCCGTCAAGCTCCGTCCAATGTGACCATGCCTGTGTCCGCCCCGCCAAATCCCCACCAGTACGTCAATCCAACGACAACCTTCAGTCAGGAACATACGACGATCAACAGTGAGGTCAGTACTGGGGTCAGTACTGGGGTCAGTCAGCCCGCGACTAGCCCATCCAATCCCAGCTCGTCTAATACCAGTGGTCGTGCCGCTTCTCCCTTTGCAGCCACAGGCAGGTCAGGTCCATCTGGGGGATCGCCGACCCTAGCGCAAATTGTCCGCCGAGCTTTCGATGAAGGGTTTTCTGATGTGCATTTGGGCGTGGGTGAAGTGCCACGTTTCCGCGATCGGGGCGAAATGAATATCACAGAATATCCTGTCACCGATCGGGATACGTTCTATAGCTGGATCCGAGAAGTTCTTAGCGACGAAGACGTAGAGAAATTTGAACGAACGCTGGACTTTGACGGAGCGACGCAGTATGAGTTCGCGCGGGTTCGCATCAACATTTTCGATGCGTTGCAGGGACCCGCGATGGTCATGCGACTGATCCCGTTGAAAATCCTGACCATGGAGCAGCTTAATCTGCCGCCTGTATTTAAGGATGTGTGCCACTATCACAAAGGCTTGATCCTCGTGACAGGTCCAACGGGTTCTGGTAAGTCCACTACGATGGCCGCCATGGTGGACTACATGAACAAAGAAATGCCGAAGCATATCATTACCATTGAGGATCCGATCGAGTTTGTGCATCAAAGCAAGAAGTCTTTGATCAAGCATCGTGAAGTGGGAATCAACACCCTCAAGTTTGACAATGCCTTGAAAGCGGCGCTGCGGGAAGATCCAGACTGCATCTTGGTCGGAGAAATGCGGGACAAAGAAACCGTCAACACCGCCATCAAAGCCGCCCAAACCGGACACTTGGTGATGGGAACACTGCACACCAACAGCGCCGTTAAAACCATTGAGCGGGTTTTGGGTCTGTACCAGCCAGAGGAACAGATGGCCATGCGAGTGGCGCTTGCAGAATCCTTGGTTTGCGTCATTGCTCAAGGGCTATGCCGTACTACTGACGGCAAACGGGCTGCATTCCACGACATTTTGCTGAATACGGATGCCATTAAGGACTA
>JANMIS010000310.1:0-5865 GCA_031375925.1 Synechococcales cyanobacterium OTE_70_concoct_197_sub | reverse complement strand
CGAAAAATTACGGCGCTGACCGCATGGGATTTTTCGATCGCCAGCCTCTTAGATGAAGCTAAGGTAGATTTAATTTTGGTGGGAGACTCTTTAGCGATGACGATTTTGGGTCACGCCACGACCTTGCCCGTCACTCTAGAGCAGATGATCCACCATACTCAAGCGGTGCGGCGGGGCACCAAGCATGGGTTTCTCGTGATGGATTTGCCGTTTTTGACCTACCAGGAAAGTCCTACCCAAGCCATGCGATCGGCGGGACTCGCGCTCAAGGAAGGCGGCGCTAATGCTGTCAAGCTCGAAGGCGGCTACCCCGAAATGGCGGAGACTATTGCAAAACTTGTTCAAGCGGGCATTCCCGTCATGGGGCACATCGGCCTAACGCCGCAGTCGGTGAATCAGTTGGGGTTTAAGCAGCAGGGCAAAACCGAAGAATCTCAGCACAAAATTTTGTCAGAAGCGATCGCCTTAGAGAAGGCCGGAGCCTTCGCCATGGTCCTCGAACATATTCCCCACGACCTAGCTAAAACCATCACTGAAACGGTGTCTATTCCTACGATCGGCATTGGTGCGGGCGTACATTGCGATGGTCAAGTGCTGGTTACCAGCGACCTGTTGGGCATGGGAAGCTGGAGTCCGCCTTTTTCGAAAGCCTACGCCAACCTTCGGATCACGATGATTAAAGCGATCGAAACCTACTGCGAGGAAGTGCGATCGAGCCAATTTCCCGAATAATGTTCTTCCCCAGACCCAAATCACTGCTAGATCACCTAAACTGACAAGCGAAGCAAAGTCAGCGAAGGCAGTTGCGGAAGGTGCTTGCATCTTCTGAGGAAAGTCCGGGCACCCCAAAAACCAAACTTGCTGGGTAACGCCCAGTGCGAGCGATCGTGAGGACAGTGCCACAGAAAAATACCGCCGGAATTTATTCCGGTAAGGGTGCAAAGGTGCGGTAAGAGCGCACCAGCAGTTTCGTGAGGAACTGGCTCGGTAAACCCCGGTTGGGTGCAAGGTCGTCGGAGCATCGGTTGGTTTTTTTCCTGCTCCACATTGTTGGGTTCGCTCAGCAAAGTACCGCTTGAGACATGGGGTAACTCATGATCCAGATAGATAACCGCCCTAGAACGCCTGCTTGCAGGATGTCTAGAACAGAACCCGGCTTATGTCTGACTTTGCTTTTTAATTTTTCGAGAAAGTGTTTTTATCTTGAATTTTAGCGCCTCTTCAAAAGCGCTACTGAGTAATCCGTAAAATCCTAAGATTCTTTAAAAACCCTTTAACTAATTTATAGTTTCTGCAAAGACGACCTTAACAAAACGATCGTATTCCACGGGCTGACCTAGGATGGTAGCTGTAATAGCAGTTTGCCCTCAGCATGATGACTGAACTTATAGGCCCTTCTATCGGCTAAATGTTCAGAGTTTGCTTCAGGTCAATTCTTTTAAGGGACTTCTTTGTGAACTTATTGTCTTCTCTCTTGGCTCAATCCAGCGTGACTTCGTTTACGCCAGCTTTGCCGATGGAAGCCCCCCTTCTCATGGTGGGTGAACGCAAAAAAAGTGGCCTTATTCTATGCAAAGAATTTCACGCAGAGTTTGCAGGCCCTGGTGCAGCGCTCTGTAGCCCTGTGGAGCAACCCTATAAGGCTGTCATTGCTATTGGTTCTCCAGACATTATGACAACCCATAGTGCTAGCGATCGTTCCCGTGCCTACGGTTTACGGATTCAATGGAGCCGCTGGCTCTACCGGATTGCGGATCAAGAAAATCCCGTCGATCGGGTGGATAAGCTGCTCGCGGGGTTAGAAGAATTTTTTGGCCGATCGGTGGTGATGAGTTTACCGACTGAGGTTTTAGCTCTGTTGGTGGGTGTTTTGCCTCAGACCGTAGACCAAGTGAAGGCATCCTACGGACATAGTGACAACACCTTGATTTTTCCCTGTGACCAACTTAAGGTGACAAAGCTTTCTTGGAGATTCCCCAATGCTCTCACGCGCCACGAGGCCCCTCTGAAGCAAGAGACTACTCTAAAAGAAATTCAGCAAACTTATTCTAGAATGCTGCGATCGGCCTAGGAATCAGAAAAATAAAAAATCCCTCAAATCTTGAAATTAAGATTTGAGGGATTTTTATGACTAACCTGCTCAAACAGCGGCGGGCATTCGATCCAAAAGAATCTCAGTCCTCACTCCCGGCACGGGTTCGAGAACGCGGGTTTTAAAACCTTTGGCTTGCAGTTGTTCCTGAAGCTGTGCGGGGCCGCCGTCTGCTTTGAGAACTTTGATCAGGATTCCTTCAAAATCAATATCGCCGCCTGCTGCTGTGGGAAGCATGACCTGAGGCTTAACCCATTGTGCGAGTTCCAATGCGCTGGCGGTCCCTTTGATAAAAGCGCCTACGATCGGCAATTTCAGATCAATCATTGGCGTTAATACGACATCGATCGCCCCGAGTTTTTTGAGTGCGGGAGAGTGATAGCCGTGGGGTTCGTAGTAGAGCGTTGTGCCTTGGGCGAGGTCTTTGATCAAGTAGGCATTTTCCTTAGGTCCGGGACCGACGGGTGAGCCTTCTAGGGCTTGGATTTTGACTTTGCCGTCGAGGGTGAAGACGCGATCGTGCTTCAGTTCGGTGACCTGAGTAAAGCCGAGGGATTGAGCGACCTTTGCCGCAGCGGGTGAGCCGAGGACGGGGATGGATTTGTCTAGGGCTTTAAGGGTTGCGGGATGGGCGTGGTCATTGAGTCCCTGAGATAGCAAAATTAGGTCGATGTTTTCGGGAATGTCCCGATCGGCTTTACGAAAGCCCCGAAAAAACCACTTCGCAGTCCCAAACATCAAATCCCCCACTAACCAGGGATCCATCAAGATCCGCACGGTTTTTTCGCCTTCGCCAAGTTCAATCAACCAAGAATTACTGTCTAACCAAGTGAGATACATGAGGGCGGCTCCGAAGGGAATTTGAGGGGTTGTTAAAAGAGACTACAAGTTGACATAGCAGACTTCCAGATTAACATTCATAGCCCGCAGAGTTCGGGGTTTCGGGGCTTTAGTTCAGGTTAGTCTTAGGGTGAAAGCCGATCGATCGTCCAGCCGTTGGGATGGGTGGTGTCCAGCCGATAGCGCAGTCGATCGTGCAGCCGACTCGATCGTCCCTGCCAAAATTCAATCATGGTGGGAATTACTCGAAACCCGCCCCAATGCGGTGGCCGTGCAATGTCTCCGTCGGGGTGTTGGGTTTTTAATTCGGCTAGACGGGTTTCTAGAACGGTGCGATCGGGGATGATTTGACTTTGATTAGAGGCCCATGCGCCCAGACGACTGCCGGGGGGACGACTGTAGTAATATCCGTCCGATTCTTCGGGGGAGATTTTCTCAACGCGGCCCTGAATGCGAACTTGACGCTCTAGTTCAGTCCAGAGGAAAACTAATGCCGCGTTGGGATTGGTCTCTAGTTCTTGACCTTTGTGGCTGTCGTAGTTGGTAAACAGCACAAAGCCTCGATCGTCAAATGCTTTTAACAGCACAATTCTGGCTGATGGAATGCCGTCTGGGGTGGCCGTGGCGATCGTCATGGCGTTGGGTTCGGGAAGCTGGGCGGCGACGGCGGCATCGAACCAAGTGCCAAATTGTACAAAGGGATCAGGGTTTGCGTCTGATTCTAGAAAGGATTGAAGTTGGTAATCTCGGCGGAGATCGGCGATCGTGGGATTCATGTTTTTTTGCAGACTCGCTTTTGCAGGCTCACTATGAGTTCATTTTGTCACGCATTTTATCGCGGTGTCCTGTGTCATGCTTTAAAATCTTCAGACTAAACCATCCATCATCAAAACCCATGACGCTTCTCATCGCAGGCGATATCGGCGGAACTAAGACCATTCTTCGTCTCGTCCAAGCTCAATCGCCGACGCAGATTGTTAATTTGTTTGAGGCTAAGTACCCGAGCGCGAACTATCCAGACTTAGTGCCGATCGTAGAGCTTTTTCTTAAGGAAGCAGCGGTGGTATTGGGACCGATCGTTAATATTGAACGCGCTTGCTTTGGGATTGCGGGTCCGGTGGTGAAGAATACGTCGAACGTGACGAATCTTGGTTGGAAACTTCAGGGCGATCGATTAGCCCATGAGTTAGAGATTCCCAAGGTGTCGTTAATTAATGATTTTGCGGCGGTGGGGTATGGGGTGTTGGGGTTACAGGATGCGGATTTGGTGACATTGAATGTGGGCGAGTCGGAAGTGGAGGCCCCGATCGCGGTGATTGGGGCGGGGACGGGATTGGGGCAGGGATTTTTGATTCATGGGCCGCTGGGGTATCAGGTGTTTAGTTCGGAGGGGGGGCATGCGGATTTTGCGCCGCGTACGGAGTTGGAGTTTCAGCTTTCGCGGTATTTGATGGCGAAGTTTGGGGTCGATCGCCTGTCGGTGGAGCGGGTGGTGTCGGGGCAGGGGGTTGTGTCGATTTATCAATTTTTGCGCGATCGGGGAACGGCTAAGGAATCACCGGAAGTCAGTCATGCCATTCATCAATGGGAATCGGAGATAGGATTGCCTGCAAAAACGATTGATCCTGGTGCAGTGATTGGGGCGGCGGCATTGGATCATGGCGATCCACTGTGTATGCAAACCTTGGAAATGTTTGTTGAAGCCTATGGTGCGGAGGCTGGAAATCTTGCACTGAAACTGTTACCCAATGGGGGATTGTATATCGCAGGAGGCATTGCGGCGAAGCTATTGCCGTTGATTGAGGATGGGGCGTTTATGAAAGCATTTTTGCATAAAGGCCGAATGCGATCGCTCCTGGAAGCCGTACCTGTTCATTTGATTTTGAATCCTCAGGTCGGATTGCTAGGTTCGGCAGTTTGTGGATTTCGATGAGATCTGATGAGATCTATGGCATTCCCCTAGCGCATTAAATCTTTGAGGTCTTGGGGGAAGTTGACGATCGTGCCGATGACGACGATCGCGGGGGCTGTGAATTGGGTGGTTTCGATTTGGTTCAGGATGGTGCTGATGGTGCCGATGAGTTGGGTTTGGTTGGGGGTGGTGCCCCAGCGGATGAGGGCGATCGGGGTTGTGGGGGGGAGTTTGAGTTGGGGGAGGATGTAGGGGAGGTTGTGGATGCCCATGTAGATGACGATGGTTTCGGCGCTTTGACCGATCGCGCTCCAGTTGAGGTTGGGGCGATATTTTTCGCTGGTTTCGTGTCCGGTGACGAAGGTGACGCTGGAGCTGTAGTTGCGGTGGGTGAGGGGGATGCCTGCGTAGGCGGGGGCAGCGATGCCGGAGGTGATGCCGGGGACGATTTCGACGGGGATGCCTGCTTGGGTGAGGTCTTGGAGTTCTTCGCCGCCGCGTCCGAAGATGAAGGGGTCGCCGCCTTTGAGTCGGACGATGTGTTGGTGTTGGTGGGCTTTTTGGATGAGGAGTTGGGTGGTGTCTTCTTGTTTGAGGGAGTGTTGGCCTTTGCGTTTTCCGGCGTTGATTTTTTCGGCGGTGGGGTTGATCATGGCGAGGATGGGGGGGCTGACTAGGGCGTCGTAGATCACGCAGTCGGCGGTTTCGAGGAGATGTTTGCCTTTGAGGGTGAAGAGTCCGGGGTCGCCGGGTCCGGCTCCGACGAGGTAGATGGTGCCGATCGGTTTGGGGTTAGTCATGGCTGGCGGTGAGGATCTGGGCGAGGATGCTGGGGAAGGTGGGGAGTTGGTCGTGGGTGGGGGTTAGGGTGAGGATTCGGTGAGGGTTTTGGGTTTGGTGGGTGAGGATGGTTTCTTGGAGCTTTTGGGTGATGGTGCCGGGGAAGAGGAAGTGCTGGAGGATGTGGATGTGGGGGTGGGTTTTGTGTTGGGTGAGGAGGGTTTTGCCTTTGAGGGTGAAG
>JANMIS010000286.1:0-1153 GCA_031375925.1 Synechococcales cyanobacterium OTE_70_concoct_197_sub | reverse complement strand
ATGAATAAACAGTGGTGACATAATTTCTAAAGTTCCATCTAGATAGTAAAAACGTGTGTTGCGTTTATTCATGAGGGCAGCAATCGATTTATTGAACGCTTGATTTGTGCAGCGGCAGAGGTACTAGAGATGAATTGTCGCGTAGCGGGTTCGGTCACGCTACGTCTCCAACTCAAAAAAGCAGGTGCTGAACCAGATTCCTCTTACTACATTCAGAATGAACCACAAATTAGACATCTCAACGCGCTGGATTTAAAGAAAGATCCACCGCCAGATTTAGTTGTGGAAGTGGATATTACGAGTTCATCCGATAGACGTTTCCCGATTTATGCTCGATTAGGCATTCCAGAGCTGTGGCAATACAACGGAAAAGATATTCAATACTATATTTTGCAGGATGGCGAATATGTTCCGGTACAGATTAGCCCAGCATTTCCGATCGTATTTGCCGATGTAATCGTAAGCTATCTCCAGCGTCGTCTAGTCATTGGTGAGATACAGGCGATTCGCGAATTCAAAACATGGTTAGCGGGGACAAGACTAACATAGTACACTTCGGAAGCGATAAATTTGTCAATCGCCCGATCGTTAGACCATAGGTTTACGAAATGAAATAGTAATGCGATCGGACAACGGACCCTTGTATCGTGGTAATGACTGTCAAGTTTTGTCCACCTACAAGCTATCCAGCGTATTCGTCCCATGTCGCAACCCACGATCGAATCTATCCTCCAAGAAAATCGCTCCTTCCCACCGAGCACCGAATTCTCAGCCAAAGCCGCCATCAAAAGTTTTGACGAATACAAGGCGTTGTACGATCGGGCTGCGAATGACCCGGTAGCCTTCTGGGAAAATTTAGCAAAAATAGAATTGCATTGGTTCAAGCCCTGGACTCAGGGACTCGATTGGAGTAACCCACCCTTTGCGAAGTGGTTTGTGAATGGGAAGACGAATCTGTCCTATAACTGCCTCGATCGTCACCTCGAATCCCAAGGCAACAAACCTGCCATCATTTGGGAAGGCGAACCCGGTGATTCTGTTACACTCACCTACCGCCAACTCCATCAGCAAGTCTGTCAATTCGCTAACGTCCTGAAAAAAATGGGCGTACAGAAAGGCGATCGGGTCGGAATATATATGCCGATGATTCCTG